>JAGYMW010000027.1 GCA_018400435.1 Bacillota bacterium
TCGACTGTCCTTTTCGGAGACTGATAATGCAGCGATTTCGAAAGCAAAATAACAGGCTTAACTATTAAAGGCCAGGTTCACAAGAGATGGAAAAAAGAACTGTTGAGATAAACGGAATGCACTTTGCTTCCTGTGCCCGGTGCTGGATCAATGGCCTTCAGCTAATTCAATGTAGTGATCAATTCACTCCGCCTGAAGAAAGTTTCTTTAGAGCCGCACTACCGTAAGGCTGATCATACTGAATGAGAATATTTTATAGAGGCAGGAACTGTTATTAATATCGAGAATATAACAAATATAAATATATATTACAGGAGGTATGAATATGGGTGTTATGGTAGGACAGAAAGCGCCTGATTTCGAAGCAAATGCCTATGTCGACGGCGGCTTCAAGAAAATCAAGCTTTCAGATTATGACGGCAAATGGGTTGTGGTTTGCTTCTATCCCGGCGATTTTACCTTTGTCTGACCGACAGAATTGGCGTCAGTTGCCGCCAGGTATAAGGATCTGCAGGATCTCGGTGTGGAAGTGCTTTCATGCAGTGTAGACAGCCAGTATACCCACAAGATCTGGCAGGAAGTTGAACTGTCAAAAATGGTCGACGGAGGAGTGCCCTTTCCCATGCTTTCCGATACTGGTGGACGTATCGGCAGCCTTTACGGGGTCTACGACGAAGCGGGCGGTGTCAATGTAAGGGGCCGTTTCCTCATCGATCCCGATGGAGTCATCCAGGCCATGGAAGTACTCAGTCCCCCGGTGGGCCGCAATTTCAGCGAATTGGTCCGCCAGGTCCAGGCCTTCCAGCAGGTCCGCGAAACAGGACGGCCGACCCCGGCAGGCTGGCAGCCCGGTAAGAAAACTCTTAAGCCCGGCCCCGATCTTGTAGGCAGGGTATGGGAAGTCTGGAAAGTGGGCGAATAAGGGGAGGAAAGCGCAACGATGCTTTCGTTTTACTGTTTTCCGACCTGAACAACCTGCCGCAAAGCGAAAGCGTGGCTTTCGGAACGAAAGGTTGAATACGAATACCGCGATATTCTCAAGCAGCCGCCTGGTTATGATGAGCTGAAAATGCTTGCTTCCCTGGGACAGATCAGCGTCCGGGAGATGCTCAATCCTAAGAGTGCGGGATTTAAAAAAATGGGACTGGCTCTTGATCGGATAAATAACCGGGAGGCAGCCCGCCTTATTGAAGAGAACCCGCGGATCATGCGCAGGCCGTTGCTCAGTGATGGTAAAGGGCTGGTGGTTGGTTTTGATCCTGAAGGGTACCTCAGAATGACCGGTTAAAGGAAAGACTGCTCAATGATTTTCCGGGCCCGGGAGTTTGATTCTCTCGGGCTTTTTATTGTAATATTTAAGAAAAGTTTCTTCGTGTAAAAAGAGGCTTTAAAAAGATCAGCTGCCCTTATTTGCTCGAAACTGTAAGAAGGTCGTAAAGGGTTTAAAAAGATGAACAAGGAGGACGTTTATCGATGAAAATCGAATTCTCCGGAGTGACGGTGGAATGTGTAAGCGGTGATATTGCCTCACAGGCTGATATCGAGGCGGTGGTCAATGCCGCCAATGCTCAGTTACGCCCGGGCGGAGGAGTAGCCGGGGCTATTCACCGGGCGGCGGGTCCGGGACTGGATAAAGAATGCCGGCCCCTGGCGCCAATCAAGCCGGGCCAGGCGGTTATCACAGGGGGACACAATCTGCCCAATCGTTATGTCATTCATTGCCTCGGACCGGTATACGGGGTCGACAAACCGGAAGATAAACTGCTGGCCGACTGTTATCGCAATGCGCTGCGACTGGCCGAAGAAAATGCAATTTATTCTATTACGTTCCCTTCCATATCCACCGGTATTTTCGGTTACCCCATGGAAGCGGCGGCAGAAACGGCATTTCAGACGATCAGGACTGAAATACTGTCGCTGCGAAAAGTGAAACTGATCCGTTTTGTTCTTTACGGTTCCGATGCTCTGGCTGTTCATGAAAGGTACCTGGGAAAGGTGTTTGAAGGTTAATCCAACCTTCAAGCGGTAGTTACGTGCAGGGCAACAGTGTAATGAAGTGTTTTTAAAGGGCAGGGTTTTGCCCTTTTTTCAAGAATAAAAAAGGCATTGACCCTTTGGCGGGATTGATCACGGAAAGCTGACCCGAAGGGGCCTGGAGTGATAAAAAATGACGGAAAGAGGGGCCATGAGCGGAAAATGGATATGGCGGAACTGGAAAAGGCAATTGGCACAATTAAAATTGCAGTGAGTGATACGGAAAAGGAAGAGCTGCTGGCCGGGCTGAAAGATTTCTTGCGCTGGCTGGAACCCGTTAAAAAAATTGACACAGCAAATGTTGAACCGGCCTTCTTCAGTCACGGGGCGGTCAACATCTTACGGGAGGATCGATCTGAAAAGGCGGATATATCCACTCTGCGCAGGGCGGCTCCAGATTTTGATGAAGGGTTTTACAGGGTCCCCCCGGTTATTGACTGAGCATAACAGAAAATTGCCAGAACCCTGTAGAACATGCTCTTTTATTCAGCCAACATGCCAGGAATTGATCCGAACGGAGAACCCGGCGGTCTTCTGCCGTCAATTTTGAAGGAGGTTTCCTGTGGAAGCAAAAAGGAAAAGTGCCCATCAGCTGGCCAGAGAAATCGGCAACGGTCAAAATACCGCCCGCCGGCTCACTGAAGAAGGGCTTAAACGCTGTAAAAATTTAAATGCATCCCTCAATACTTTTACTTTTATTGCTGAGAATGAAGCACTGGAGCAGGCTAAGAGAGTGGATAAAATGATTGCTGCAGGAGAGGAATTGCCCCTGGCCGGAGTGCCGCTGGCTGTAAAAGACGATTTTTGCTGCAGCGGGCTGCCGGCAAGCCTTGGTTCAGCTGCCTTTAAGAATTTTGTCTCTCCCTACAGCGCCGCTGCTGTTGAAGCATTGCTTGAAGCAGGCTGCGTTTTAATTGGCAAGACCAACCTTGATGATATGGGAATGGGCTCATCGACCCTTTCATCTCCCTTTGGCCCGTCGTTGAATCCCTGGTCCACGGAGTATGCGGCAGGAAGCGCGGGTGCTGCGGCGGTTTCCTCCGGCCAGTGTTTACTTTCTCTGGAAAGCGATACCGGTGGGGCTTTACGTCTGGGTGCTTCTCATTGCGGTATATTCGGCCTGCGGCCGACCCCAGGACGGATTTCTCGCTACGGTTTAAGTGCTTTTAGCAGTTCATTCAGCCAGGCCGGCATTGCCGCCGCAAATCCGGAAGATATCGGGGTAGCCCTTGAGGTGTTGAGCGGTTTTGACGAGCGAGATGTGTCAACAGTCCTCTGTCGGGAATTGCCGCAGGAAAAGGAGAAAGATATTGATCCCGGGACGATAACAATTGGTGTCTGGGACGGTGACGGTGACCGGCAGTCTTCTGCAAACCGGGATTTAATTAGTCAGACCGGCGAAAAATTCCGGCAGGGCGATTTTAAGATCAGCGAAATTTCCCTGGAGCTATTTCAGGAAACCCTGCGCGCTTATTACATTGTCGCTTTCGCCGAAGCGTCATCGAACCTGTCTCGCTATGACGGGATCCGCTTTGGAGAAGCTGCTGCCGCAAGAAACCTTGATGAACTTTATGAACAATCCCGGCGCTGTACCTTCGGTAAGGAGGCCAGGCGCCGCAGCATTTTCGGGACCGTTTTGCTCGGCAAAGACAGATTTGAGCCTTATTATCGTCAGGCTCTTAAGATCCGGCGCCTTTTCCAGGAAGAGATGGCCCGTGTTTTCAAACAATGCGATCTGCTCCTCCTGCCGGTTGTTAAAAACCTGGCCCCTCTCATCGGACGGGAAGCCGGTTTCATCGATCAATACGAAGAGGATTATTACACCGCCCCGATCAGTTTAGCCGGGCTGCCGGCTCTTTCCCTGCCAGCCGGAACAATTGAAAACATGCCGGTGGGGCTGCAGCTGGTCGGGCCGCCCCTGGCGGATGATTTAATTTTAAAAGTTGCCGCCGGGATTGCTGAGGGTTTGTCAATCCCGCCGATTGCGGTACGACCGGGGAGGGATTCATAAATGGACTATGAAGTAGTAATTGGCCTTGAAGTACACGTTGAACTGAAAACTGAAAGTAAACTTTTTTGCTCCTGCCCCAATTGTTTTGTACCGGAACCGAACGTCAATACCTGCCCGGTATGCCTGGGGTTCCCCGGTACTTTGCCTCGCCTGAACCGGGAAGCTGTAAAACTGGCCCTCACTGCCTCGCTTGCTTTAAACTGCCGGATTGCTCTCCGCAGCTGGTTTGATCGTAAAAATTATTTTTACCCCGATATACCGAAAGGCTACCAGATCTCTCAGTTCTATGAACCTATCGGCAGCAGGGGTTCATTAACAATTGAAGATGACCTGGGGCGGCCAAAAGTAATCCGAATCGGGAGGGTGCACATGGAAGAAGATGCCGGCAAACTGATTCATTCCCCGACCGGAGATGCTTCCCTGGTTGATTACAACCGGGCCGGGGTGCCGCTGGTTGAAATCGTTACTGAACCGGACTTGAGAACTCCTGGTGATGCAAGGCGTTACCTTGAAAAATTGAAGATTATTCTCCAGTATGCCGGAGTTTCCGACTGCAAAATGGAGGAAGGCAGCCTTCGTTGTGATGCCAATATCTCTTTGCGGCCGTCCGGCAGTGAAACCCTGGGCAGCAAGACGGAACTTAAAAATATGAATTCTTTCAAGGCGGTCGAAAAATCTCTTGAGCATGAAATAAAAAGACAACGGGCCATTTTGAAAAGCGGCAAGGAAGTCATTTCCCAGACCCTGCGCTGGGAAGAAGAGAGCCAGAAAACCATCGTAATGCGCGGGAAGCTGCAGGCACATGATTACCGTTGCTTTGCCGACTGTGATCTGGCCCCTATTGAACTGACTGCCGAGGAAGTGGAAGAAGCACGGGCAGCCCTGCCGGAGATGGCCGAGGCGCGGGCAGAACGTTTTGTTCACGACTACAAACTTCCTGACTACGATGCTCTTATGCTGACATCATCACGCGGGCTGGCCGATTATTTCGAATCGTGTCTTGAGTTTTATAACAATCCAAAGAATGTAAGCAACTGGATCATGGGTGAACTGAGTGCCAGGCTGAACAGCGCCGGTATCGAAATTGAAAGCTGTTCTTTTGGACCGGAGCATATGGCTGAACTTCTCCGGATGATTGATGAAAACCTGATCAGTGGGAAAATTGCCAAGGATGTGCTCGAAAAGGCTTTTTATAGTGGTAAAATGCCCCGTCGCATTGTGGAGGAAGATGGGCTCCTTCAGATCTCCGATCAGTCTGAACTGGAAGGAATTATTGAAAAGGTTATTAAAGAAAATCCGGACAGCGTGGGAAACTATCGCCGGGGCAAAACAAAAGCGATCGGTTTTCTCGTCGGCCAGGTAATGAAAGAAACCCGGGGTAAAGCTAATCCCAAACTGGTCAATGAACTGCTGGTAAAAAAAATCGGTTTTAAATAATCTTAATTGCTTTACCTGGAACTGAAAGCGGCGGATGATCCGCCGCTTTTTAATTTGCCGTCATGGTTCAGCTGCTGAATGTGGTCAATGAAAAACGGCCGGTTCCGCCGGGAGAGGAATGGCTATTATTAATAAGCTTGCCAGGCTCGTTCTGCAGGCAGCCCGGGAATCAGTCTGCCAACTCATTTAGGCCGAGCCGGTTGATTGTTTCCACGGTTGGTTTTCCGCTTTTTTCGTCCCATCCGAAGTGCTTCCAGTACTGATGCATCATTTCATCAATGGGCACAGATTTGCCCTTTAGTGGCCCTTCAGCCAGCGGAGGGTGCCCGGCAATCCGGTCGGGGATTTTAAAGCCGGCCGGCTCGATTCCCTCGCGCACGTTGAAAAGCTGGCGCAGAGTCTGGATGCGCCGGCCCGTTTCCATGTACTGGTCGGCGCTTTTCTCCCAGCCAGTTGTTGCATTAAGCCATTCAAAGATCGGCCAGTTCTGCACTCCCGAAATGGCAGCAAAGAGGCAGCCCCCCGCTCCGTCCAGGACCTGTTTGAAACAGGCTCCTGCTACCGCCTTCAGGGCTTCAATATCGGAAGCTTTATATTCATCGGCTTTCAAATAGATGCCGGCAGAAGGGGCCCAGGAAACCTTTTCCCACAGATGCATCAACAGATAATACTGGCCGCAGCCGATGGTGTGGCGGCCGGGAGTGGGGTCGACACTGAAATGGACTCCCAGCAGTGGATCAAAACGAGGATCGTGCATGCCCGGTTCTTGCCCGCCCGCATGCATGGCATAAGGCAAGCTCTTCGGCCCGATTTTTTCCGCTGCCTTTCTGACCCCGTCGGCCAGCAGGTCGCCGATTCCCTCGCGGGCTATCATTTTCTTCGCCAGGTCGATGATTGCCTCAGCATTACCCCAGGTTAATTCTAATCCGTCTGTCTCCTGCACTGTGAGCAAACCCTTTTCATAGCATTCGATGGCAAAGGCTATCGTATTACCCGCTGAAATGGTGTCCATTCCGGCCCGGTTGAACAGCTCATTCATGTAAAAAATTGCTTCCCGGTCTTTGTTCATCAACAGTCCGCCCAGGGCGGCGCAGGTTTCATATTCCGGTTTGTGCGATTCTTCGAACTCACCGTTGGTGATATCGCCAATGCTGCAGATGCCTCCGCAGCCGATTACACAGGAATAGCAGTAATATTTTTTCTTTTCCCGTTCGATAATCAGGTCGGGGTTGAGATGTTGATAGTAACTGCTGTCATAATCGAGCACAGAACCGGCCCAGTTTTTGATGGGCAGGTCGCCTGAAGTCACACCCAGGCTGTTGCTCATCGTGGTGCCCCATTTTTTCATCGTCGGCATGATCAGTTTCATCCCGTTGAGGGCAGTCATTACTTTCAGTTTACCAACCACCTTCCCAAGCAGGGGAAGGTGGCTGCCCTTGAAAAATCCCGGCAGGCTCGTTTTTTTGACCATGGCAGCATACTGTTTGCTCAACCGGCGCACAGTTTCCCGGTCATTACAGTCGATTTTTTGGTTGCCCTTCAGAACAATAGCTTTCAGTTTTTTGGATCCCATTACTGCTCCGCATCCGGAGCGAGCGGCGATCCGCCCGCGGTCGTTGCAGATCCCGGAGATGAGGGATAGTTTTTCTGCTGCCGTTCCGATTGCAGCAATGGAAGGCTTTTTAGACCCGCCGTGTTTTTCTTCCAGCAGGATCTCAGTTTCTACGGCATCCTTTCCCCAGATGGAAGTGGCATCTTCCAGCCTTGCTTCGCCTTCGTCAATTACCAGGTAAACAGGATGTTCAGCTATGCCTTTTATAAAGATTCCGTCGTAACCGCACTGCTTTATGGCCGGAGAAAGATTCCCGCCGCAGTTGGCATCTCCCCATCCTCCGGTGAGAGGAGATTTGCAGACAACCATCCATCTTCCGGTAACCAGGCTGCCCGTTCCGGTCAACAGGCCGCTTACAAAACCGAGAATGTTATCCGGCCCCAGGGGATCTGCCCCGCCGGGCATGTGGCGGTACAGCCAGTATACTCCCAACCCTTCCCCGGCTAAAAATTTTTCATAGATGGAATCGGGGACTTTAACTGTACTGCAGGTTTTTTGTTCCAGATCGACTGTCAGAACCTGTCCCATGTAACCTTTCACAGGAATCGCCTCTTTCAGATTTTATTAAAGAAAATAAATGTTCTCCGGGTTGCCGTTTTTCATCCATGGTGAAATAAACCTGTATATTCAGCCGGCTAAAACAATTGCCATTAATTTTATTATACCTGTTAATTGTATAATTAAACAGGAATAAACCAATAATCTTATTATGTTAAAATTTTGTTTTTTGAATTGGGGTTTTTGCAGCGCCTGAGAATTACAGGCGGGGGTCGGCAAGGCGCTCTGTTTCCCTTCCCACCAGGGCCAGGGAAACGACAAGCAGGGTCAGAAAAAGCCAGGGGTAAAGGAGCCACCATTTCCAGAAGGGGGTAAAGTAGATCCCGCTGAAGCTAACAGCATGATTGATAATTAAACCCCAGCTGCGCGAAGTGGGATCGCCGAGACCGAGGAAAGAGAGTGATGCCTCGGTGATTACGGCCATGCCGGCCAGGCGGATCATACTTACCGTAAGCAGCGGCAGCAGCTCGGGGAAAAAATGGCGCTTCAGCAGGTAGAAAAAGTTGCCACCATAATGAGCAGCCATTTTGATATAGGGTTGTTCTTTAAGCATCAATGCCTGGGAGCGAATCAGGCGGGCCGGCCCGGCCCACGAAAAAAGGACCAGGACAATGATGATATTTCTTACGCTGGGACCGAAAAAAGCGGCCAAAATAATCATAACCGGAAGGTCTGGCAGGACGATCGTTATATCAACCAGACGCATGATGATCCGCTCCAGCCAACCGCCCCGAAAAGCGGCGGCAATACCTAGAAATGCCCCTCCCAGGCCGGCAAGCAGGGCGGTGCCCAGCCCAACGAGCAGGCTGATCCTTGCACCAAAACAGATCATTGACCAGAGGTCATAGCCAAGATCATCCGTTCCAAGCAAATGCGTGTTGCCCGGAGGGGCCAAAGCCGGTCCGGAAGAGGCATCGGGTGGATGCCAGGTTAACTGGGGAGCGAATAAAGCCATAACAGCGAGGATGATCAGGATAACAGTGGCGGTGCGCCCCATCAGGCTCAGATTGCGCCATATCCTTTTGCTGGATCGATAGGCCATTGCAGTGCTTGACTTTATTCCGCTGGTTAAGATCGACATGACAAAATTTCTCCTTCAGACAATCAGTTTCCGGATCTGTTTTTCACTGCGGGACTGTCAGCTGCCTTGAATGCGGAAACAATCCGCGGATCCAGCTTCCGGTAAAGGATATCGGCCAGCAGGTTGGCTGCCAGCACCGCTACGGCCAGGACCAGGAAAATGCCCTGGAGCAACGGGTAATCCCTGACAAAGACAGCTTCATACATCAGGCGTCCCAGGCCGGGATAGGCAAAAACATTTTCAACCAGGACAGCTCCGCCGACGATCGCCCCCATCTGCATGGCCGTGCGGGTAACCAGGGGCAGTAATGCATTGCGCAGTGCGTGACGGTAGCGAATTCGCTTTTCCGGCAATCCCTTGGCCCTGGCCGTGCGCATGTAATCGCGAGTCAGAACTGTGCCCAGGCTGTTGCGCACCAGCAGAAAAAAGCCTCCTGCCCGGGCAACGGCCAGGGTCAGAACTGGCAGGGCGGCATGATGCAAAATGTCGAGTATCTGAGCCCAGGTTGTATTGAAACGTGAAAAGTGGGTTATTGCTCCGGCGAGGGGGAAAAGGCCCGCCCCGGCGGCCAGAAGGACCAGCAGGACCAGCCCAACCAGGAAAGCAGGGATTTCACTAATTGTTACCATGAAGAGATATAAAGCCTGTTCGGATCGTTGCCCGCGTCGCCAGGCAGCAAAACTGCCCAGCAGTACGCCTGTAACAAGGCTCAGCCCGGTAGCCGCGGTAATGAGCAGCAGGGTCCAGGGCAGTCGGCGGAAGATCATTGACGCTACCGAGTCCTTGAAATAATAGCTGAAACCGAGATCACCCTTGAGAAGCCCGCCGAGATATGAGAAATACTGTATTCCTGCCGGGCGATCAAGACCGTAATAAGAGATGAAATATTCCTTTTGCTCTTCGGTATAGGAAACGGTTGTCTCGCCGCCGGCTGAATATAACTGCAAAAATGGATCCCCGGGCATTATCCGGGGCAGGGCGAAATTGATGGTGATAATCACTATGAAAGTAATAAGATATTCAAGCAGGCGTGACTTCATTGATGAATATGCAACCCCGCTTCAAAAAGGTTACCTGACGGCTGACAGCATGTGTGCCGGCTGATCTGGTGAATGGATCCTTCTTCGGCGATTTCCCCTTCATGGAGAACAATAGCTCTTTCGGACACCTTGCGGGCCAGATCCAGATCGTGAGTGATGTAAAGCATAGTGAAACCAAAACTGTACTGCAGGCCTTTGAGGAGGCGCATCAGGTTGGCCTGGGTGGAAACATCGAGCATGGAAGTAATCTCATCAGCCAGCAAAAGAACAGGTTTCATGACCAGGGCACGGGCAATAGCCAGGCGCTGGCGCTGGCCTCCGCTCAGGGCATGACAATAACGTTTCAGAAAGTTTTCTTCGTTCGGCATCTGGACCGCTTTAAGCGCTTCCCTGACCCGTTTCATCTGGATGGCAGGCGGGCAAATCTTATTGATTACCAGCGGTTCGGCAATTGCTTCAAAAACTGTCAACCGGTGGCTCACCGAACTGAAGGGATCCTGCATTACAAGCTGGATGCCCCTTTCCCGGCGGTGGGCTTCACCGCCCCTGACCGGCTGCCCGTCAAAGATAACTTTTCCGCTGTCAGGGGAATCAAGGCCGGCCAGGATGTGAGCCAGGGTTGATTTTCCAGATCCGGTGGCTCCCACCAGGGCTGCTGTTTCCCCATGGTAAAGATTGAGGTTGACATCTTTCAGCGCTTCAATGCGGCAGCCGTTCAGGGAGAAGGATTTGTTGATTCCTTCAGCCTGCAGCAAGCAGACAATGCCGCCGCGGTGGCAACGAACCAGTCGGCCGGCACCTGTATCTACCAGGGATGGTTTTTCATTGAGACATCGGTGCAGACTCTGGGTGCAGCGTCCGGCAAAGACACAGCAATCCGCTTTCCATTCCCCGGCCGCTTCACCCGGGATACCCCAGAGGTCCTTATAGGGGTGAATCTCAATGGAGGAATTTAGCAAGCCCCGTGTGTAAGGATGCAGGGGTCGTTCAATAAGCGGAGTTGTGGTGCCGGTTTCCATCACTTCACCGCTGTACAGGACCAGCAAATCTTCAGCAAGTTCTTCCATGACGGCCAGATCATGGGAGATGATAACCATGGCGAAGCCCATTTTTTGCTGTAAATCTTTAAGCATAGCCAAAATTTCTTTGCGTGCCAGGGCATCGAGAGAAGAAGTTGGCTCATCGATCACCAGCACTTCCGGGCGGCATGAAATAGCCATGGCCAGGAGAACCCGCTGGCGCATACCGCCGGACAGCTGGTGAGGGTAAGCGCGGTGCCAGAAATATTCCAGCCCCACCAGGTTGAAAAGCATAAGCAATTCCTGTTCCAGTGCTTTTCCGGTTAAACCGCGGTGGCAGTGCAATGTTTCCCCGATCTGTTCGCCGATAGTCAGGACGGGGTTCAGGATCTCCAGGGCATTTTGAAAGACCAGGGCGATCCGGGACCAGCGCAGTTTTTTCTTCTCTTCTTCGGGCAGAACGAGAATGTTTTTCCCCCCAAGGTGTACTGATCCGGTAACGGAATGTGGTTTACCAATTAACCCCAGAAGAGAGAGGGCAAGTGTGGTTTTTCCGCTGCCTGATTCACCGATGATACCCAGGTTTTGCCGGCCGGACAGGGTAAAAGAGATGTCGTGGAGAGCCCTGATTGTCCCTTCCCTGTTTCTGTATTCCACGGTCAGGTTTTTTACTGTCAGCAGAATTTCACAGTTGTCTTCCGGGGAGCGGTTTTTCCGTTTGAGCATCGGTAGTTCCTTTCTGCCTTCGGTATTATCATTCCGCTGCCTTATCTCTCAAGATAAGACAGTTTATTATGTGTTGGCTCATGGTGATCGTATATATGTATCCACCCGTCATAGATATCGCGGCGGTAAATATTCACCGTTACCCTCAGATAAAGGGGAATATCGGGGACATCGTCTGCCAGGATTTCCTGCATTTCCATGATTATCTCCCGCCGTTTTTCTTCATCCATCTCCCGGACCTGTTTCTCGGCCAGTTTGCTGAAGGCGCTGTTATTGTAGCCTGGAGTGCCGTTGAGCCAATCCTCAGTTTCCTCGCTGTAGCGCTGGCGCAGGTAGTCCGGGTCGGTGCCCCAGAGTCCGTGCCCCACCAGGACGAGCTCGTAATTGCCTTCAATGATCCTGCTGTCCCGTGTTTTCAAATCGGCGGGAGCAACCGTTAGATTAATCCCTGCTCTGGCCAGCTGCTCTTTGAGCAGTTCTCCGATGCGTACTTCGGCATCTTCACCGACCAGTAGCTCATAGCTCTCCCGGGCTGGCGTTTCCAGAGAAGATAGTATCTCGGTTGCTTTTCCCGAATCATATTCATAGGCAGGCAGATTGTGGTTAAACCAGCGGTGATCGGGAGAGAGCATACCCATACTGCCCGGGATGCCCTGTCCGCGGGCGATTTTTTCCACCAGTTCTTCTCGGTTAATGGCCAGGGCAAAAGCCTGCCGCAGTTCTTTCTGCTGGAATTCAGGCAACCCTACCATGTTGAAACGAATGCGGTAGCCCCAGAAGGCGGGTTGTTCCATTATTTCATATAGCGGGTTATCGGTAAAACGTTCCAGGAGGTCGGCGGGAACCCGTGCGAAATGGATGTCTCCGTTTTCCAGGGTCAGGACCTCATCGCTTACGGGAATGAATTCAAGAATATCTATGCGGGGTTGTGGTCCCCAGTACTGCTGGTTGGCTGCATAGCGGTAAGTGCCATGTTCTTTGCTGTAGTTGTTTAAGATATAAGGACCGCTGCCGGTTAAAGCTTCGGGATCATTAAATTCATCCGGCCGCTCGATTTCGCTCCAGATGTGGGCCGGAATTATTGGCAGGCGTCCCGCTTTTTCCAGGAAGGTAGCATTAGGGGCGGCAAGAACAAATTCCACTGTCGATTCGGCTTTGCTTTCAACACTGAGCAGATAATCATCACTCAGGATCAATGGGTCGTCAATCCAGACCGGCAGGTGTTCCCGGTAATAATTGAAAGAAAAAGTCACATCGTCTGCAGTGAGGGCAGTACCGTCATGCCAGTGGACATCCGGCTGCAGGTAAAAAAGGTAGCGGGTTCCTTCGTCCAGGATCTCGTAATCTTCGGCCAGCCAGGGGATCAATCCGTTTTCGTCTTTTTCCAGTAGAGAATCGAAGATGTAACGCATATGCGACACACCCGGCCCGCGGGCGTAGTGGGCAAAGGGAGTTGGGAACCCCCAGTCTCCACCTGGCAGACGGACAGTCAGCAGTTCACCTTCTTCCCTCATTTCGCTTTCAATTTCACCCGGTGCTTCTGCGCAGCCACAGAGTAAAAAGAAGATCAAGAAAACAATGAACAACCATACAGGAGTATAACGATTCATTTATGGTTCCCCTTCCAGGAGATGTGGATCTGTAGTATTACTAATTTATTAATTTGTAACACGGCAGTAATAAAAAAAAGATCAGCGCTCATACGAATCGGCACAGGTTATACAGACCATCTGTCCATTTTTAACCCGGGCCCGAGGCTCCATAACATTTTCTCCACATTCGGCGCAGGTGATGGAATTGAAGATACGCGCTTTCTCCGGCAGCTTGATGGCTGTATTCTTAATTTTAACCACATCTTCCAGGGGAGAGACCAGGTATTCGGAAATTGCCCGGGTATTCAGGGCGGCAAAACGTTCGCGTTCTTCGTCGGTTGAATTTCCGACCAAAATTTTGCGCCTCAGTTCGTTAAGCTCATGCTGGGATTTTCCTTCACGGCTGCGGGGAATGATCCGCACCGCTTTCCCGTCACTGCGGCGGGCAAAATTATAGGCCTGTTTACCATAATCCCTTAAAATAAGGTTGCCTTTGCCCAGGGTACAGCCTGTTACATACTGGATCGCATCTACGGCGCAGCTGTCATTCTCAACGATGGCCACAAGCTCTTCATTAATGTCCCGCTTGCTCTGCAGCGCTTGAAGAGCTGCCTCAGCGACTCGGTACCCGGTTGCCAGTCCCATGCACCTGTGGCCGTGAAAAGCAACTACGTTATCCCATTCCGGCATTGTTCGGATCATAAGGGCCTCCCTGGTGTTACAAATTATCTAATCAGTGTTATTATACATCATCGGGCGTCCCTTTAAAAGATCATTTTCCGGCGAAATCCGGGAGTATTTTCAATTACCTGGATTTTCGTAAATAGATGCCGCTGCAAAACAGGCAGCATCATTACTCTCAGTCTGAATTTAACCCGGGTGTTTATCATTAAACCCTGATTAGAAGAAGTCTGACTGGTAGTTATGCTGCCAGCAGCAAATTTACCAGGTCTTTTACTGTATTGACAACGTGGTTCGGGCAGGCGGCAGTGAGCTCTTCCAGGGAGCCGTAGCCGTAGGTGACAGCAATTGAGGAAAGCCCGCAGTGGTGGGCGCCGAAAATATCATGTTCACGATCACCCACCATCACTGGCCGGCCATCCTCTGCCGAATCGGCCATGCTGAGCACGTGGGCAATAATCTCTTTTTTCTCGACCCTGCTACCGTCAAGATTGCTGCCGGCAACGTGAATAAAAAAATGGGCAATTTTAAAATGGTCGAGCACTTTTTTAGCGAATACAGTCGGTTTTGAAGTGGCCAGGCAAAGTTTTGCTCCTCTTTCGTTCAATTTATTCAACATTTCCGGAACACCGGGATAAAGCCGGTTTTCATAAATACCGCGATCCCGATAATATTCCCTGTAGTAATTCACAGCAAGTAGGGCATCGGGTTCACTCAAGCCGCATTCCTTCTGAAAAGAAAGCTGCAGGGGAGGGCCAATGAATGATGTGAGGGTTTCCGGTTCTCTCAGCATGCCGAATTTTTGCAGGGCAAAGCTGACCGAGCGGGTGATCCCCGCAGCAGAATCGGTCAGAGTCCCGTCGAGATCAAACAGAATGGTACTATAAGAAAGCTCTCCCATTGATTTATGTCTCCTCAGTTCTTCAGGCTTTTCTTCTTATTGGCTCCGGAGAGGTCAAATTCCTTCCCTTGCGTGCATTTCTGATCAGGCGTAAAATGAATTAATCCCTGCGCTGAAAAGTTAGTGGGAATATTTACCGGAGGTTGAACTTTGCAGACGGAAAATGATACGGGACAGCTGGGTAGCGACAAAATCTCCAGGCTTCTGGTTCGATTTTCAGTCCCGGCTATAACCGGTATGCTGGTAATGGCCACTTATAATATTGTTGATACAATTTTTGTTGGTATACTGGGCAGTGAGGCCATTGCCGCTCTTTCCATCGCTTTTCCCTTTCAGATGATGCTTGGTGCTTTTGCCATCGGCACCGGCGTCGGGGCTGCATCCCTGATATCGCGATCCCTCGGCGCCGGTCAGAAAGAAATTGCCCGGCGGACGGTTGGCCAGGTTATCACCCTGTCTGTTATAGCGGGAATAATTGTTGCTGCTGCCGGTTTCCTGTTTCTCCGCCCCCTGCTTGCCCTTTTCGGAGCAACTCCCGGAATCATGGGGTTGACGGGAGAGTATGTAATAGTAATTACCACCGGATCGATGATGTTTTTCCTGCTAATGGCCTTGAATAATGTCGTCCGTGGGGTAGGTCGGCCTAAACTATCCATGCAGATTATGATCATTTCTTCAGTTGTCAACGTTGTTCTTGACCCCATTTTTATTTTTACCCTGGGTCTTGGGGTTCAGGGGGCTGCACTAGCCACTGTGCTGGCCAAGATTATTGGGGTGATCATCATGCTCCACTTTTTTATTACCGGGCGGGGAGAAATAAAAATAAACTGGTCTTCTCTGATTCCTCACTCCTATACAATTCGTCAGATTTACATAATTGGGTTGCCGGCCATGATCCTGCAGGCTTCGACAAATATCTCTCTCATGATTGCCAATAATATTCTGGCTGCATACGGCCACCTGCCCATCGCCGCCCTGGGTCTCATCTTTCGCCTGATCATGTTTGCCCTGATGCCTGTGATAGGGGTTTCCCAGGGGTTGCTGCCCATCATCGGGTATAATTACGGAGCAAGAAAACCGGGCCGCATTCGGGAAGCCATTGGCAAGGGCTTATTTATCAGTATCACCGTGGTGACTTTTTTAGGGGTTTGTTATTTCACATGGCCGTCTCTATTTTTAAGCATTTTCAGCCGGGAAGCGGAGTTGATCGAACTGGGCAGCTATGCCCTGCGAATTATGGTAATAATGTTTCCCACCATTGCCGCCCAGATAACTTTTACCACATATTTTCAGGCTGCCGGCCGCGGCTGGCCTTCCTTGTTCCTTTCTGTATTACGGGAGCTACTTGTATTCATCCCCTTACTGTTCATATTTTCCGGGGCCTTCGGTTTAAACGGAGTTTGGATTGCCCGCCCGGCAAGCGATCTAATTGCTTTCCTGTTTACCTTTTTTCTCTTCCGCCGGGAAATGAAAATGTTAGGATTATCCGGTCAGCAGAAGCTTGCCCGGATGGAGAAAAATTAACTGATAAACCCCATAATTTTTTTTGCTTGTTAATTAGGGCAGGATTTAATCTTCTGGTGCAGAAGAAACCATAACTGTACTGTATAAGCACCAGGTATCTAAAGTAAATAATTCGGAGTTATATATTGAGGGTGAGGGTGAGTTTGATGATCGAAGATCCACTGCTTGATAAAGCATTTGAACCCGGTTCAACTGTCACCATGGAGTTTGTTGCCAACGGCGGCATCATCAAGCGGTTCGACACGAAGATAGAGGATATTGAGAGCGAATATCTGGTGTTGCAGACGCCCATCGCCAATAATATCCCGGTTTCCATCCAGGAAGGTCAGGAACTGACCCTTCGCCGTCTTGAAGAATCTTTAAATCAGGTTTATGTAACAAACGTTTTTGTTATTGAAAACCGTCCCGGTAAAACACCCCTTCTTATCTGCAGTAAACCACGAGAAATAGGCAAAACTTCCATGCGCCGCTTCACCCGTTTCAGCGTTGATCTGCCATGCCATTTTGCCAGGGCGGGGGGAAAACCGGTGACGGGACAGATCCTTGGTATTTCCCTGAGCGGCATCAGCGGAGTTATGGTCTCAGAACCGCAGTTAAAAGAAGGGACCCTGCTGGCGGTGTCTGTTCACCTTCCGGGAGAGACAGAGCTTTCGATGACTGGTGAAATAGCAAGGCTCAACAAAGTACCGGACAAAGGGAAAACAGGCTTTGCCATTGATATAAAAGAAATTTCTTCAACCATGCTGGAAGTCCTGAAAAATTATCTCTTCCAGCGCCAGATGATGCGTTACTAATCCTCGAAAAGTTCCGCTGGTGGTTCATGCGGAATGCGAGCCACTTCATTGCCTTCAAAAGTAAATATGGATTCCTTGCCTTCAGTAATTGTGCCGATTTCAGCTGCCGGAGCTCCTTCCGATTTTAGTGTTTCAAGAACCGTAGTTGCATTTTCCGGAGCTACCTGGAAGAGCATCCTGCCCTGTGTTTCGCAGATTAGGATTTCTTCAGGAGTAAGGCCTTCCATGTTTACCGGGGCCCTGGCCAGGTCTACATGTGCCCCGAGCCCGCCAAAACGCGCCGATTCGCTTACCGCGGCGCCGATTCCTGCTGCGCCGAGGTCGGAACAGGCGTTGATTAAGCCTGTTTTGATGGCGGCCAGGGATGCTTCCATAGTTGTTCGTTCTTCAGCAAACAAAGCCACTGCCGGGCGCATCACTTCAGCCAGGCCGGCCCGGTAAAGGGTATCATTTCCATCATTGCCTGTCCGGCCGGCAATAATAAGACAGTCTCCCGCCTTCTTGGCCGGTTTGGTCAGCGGTTCATCCACTATCATTCTACCGATCACTGCGGCTACCACGGCTGGGACAATGTCACTGAAGGATGTTGACAACCCTCCGCCAACAACGAAAACCCCCATCTTTTCGCACATGTCCCGGATTCCCTTAACTATCAGGTTTACCCTTTCCCCGCTGGTCATCGTTTTGCATTCGCCACAGGTGCACCTTCCTTTGAATCCGCAGGGTCCGACAATTACCTCTTCGTCAAGGGGGCGGGTGCCGATAAAATCGAGCAGGAAGAGCGGACGGGCGCCCATGGCTATTACGTCACGCATCGCCCCTCCTGCACCGGTAGCCGCGCTGTCATAGGGCCGGGGTACGCAGGGAGAGCAATGGCTTTCCATTTTGGCAACCACCAGTCCTGCATCACCGGGCATCTGGAATACGGCGGCATCATCGTTGGCATCAGGGCCAATGAGGAGCCTGCCCGGTGATTCTTGGGCCACCGTTTCATTGAGCTTTTTAAAAACCGAGAAATCAATAGCCTTGTCAATGTTGTGATGAAGATGGATAAAAAGTCCGTGCATTAAAGCCTTTTCAATAGTGTTCATAAGGGAATCCTCCTAATAACGATTGGCTGTCCTGGTTGGACTTTCTTAATATTCAATAACTCTTTCTCAAGTTCCTGTTTTCTTCTCAAATATAGCTGCGAATGGTTTAAATGAAAGAATGGTTATTTAGGTCGAATGTGAGGGTCCTTGATCTTACAATTGCTTGACACGACCGAACTGTCGCCTTCGATTTTGCTACGCTGCAAAGTATGATAAACTGAGACTGTCTCCAGTTAATTCTCCTGCAAGTTTAAAGGAAAACAATCATGGCAAGACGGCGGGAATAGATCTGAAATAGGAGTTGCTGGACTGTGAAAAGTTGGCCGGGATCTTATTTTTACATAAAAAAGAATAGAGAAATTGCGGAAAGGATGAAGAATGATCAGTGGATCAAATAACCACTACAATTAAAAAAGAGGTTGCTAAAAACAGACAGTACCTTATTGACCTCATTAGCAAACTGGTTCAGTTTGGCAGCTATTCAGGAGAATCCGAAGAAATCCAGCTTTACATCCGTGAGATAATGGCCGGGCTGGCCCTGGAAACAGAGCTGGTGAAGGTGAAACCGGAGAAACTTTCCAGGTACAAAGGTTTCAGTGACGACGGCTATCCCTATGAACGGCGCTACAGCCTGATGGGTACCCTGAGGGCGGGGAAATCAGGTTCTGCCAATCCCGGCCATTCGCTGATTCTGAACGGCCATGTTGACATTGTACCGCCGGGTGATCTTTCACTCTGGACAGAAGATCCCCTGAGCGGTTGCTGCAGGGACAATAAAATTTTCGGCCGCGGATCGCTGGACATGAAAGGGGGACTATCAGCGGCAATAACGGCGGTAAAAGTTCTCCGGAACCTCGGGTTTGTCAATTATGGGGATCTAATCTTAACCAGTGTATGCGGGGAGGAAACCGGTGGTTGTGGGGCTTTTGCTCTTATTGATACCGGGCTTACCGCCAACGGCTGTATCATTCTGGAACCGACCAAACTGAATATCTGCCCGGTCCAGTCGGGTTGCCATACCTTTAAAATCACCGTCAAAGGGCGGTCCATTCATGCCTGTATGGCTTACAGGGGCATCAATGTCGTAGACAAATTTTATCTTATTTATAAAGCTTTAAAGGAAATGGATTTATACCGGCATGCCCGTTACAATAATTCACTTTATGAAAATCCCGCCAACGTGGCTCCATTCAGTGTAGGCAGTGTTGAGGCAGGCGAATGGCCATCCAGCGTTCCAGACAGGCTCGAAACTCACGGGCGGATGGGTATCTTCCCCGGAGAAACCGTGGAAGAGATGCACCGCGAATTCGAAGAAACCGTTCAAAAAGCTGCCGCCGGTGATCCCTGGTTAAAGGATCATCCCCCTCTGGTGGAATGGTACGAAGGGCTGTTTGAGCCGGCTGATACTCCTTCCGACAGCGAATTTGTATCCACGCTGGCTGACTGTCATATCCAGGCCTTGAAACGTAAAGCCCGTTTCGAGGCGGTTACTTACGGATCGGATCTGCGTATCTTCAGGCTTTATGGCGGTATTCCTACAGTTTTGTACGGTCCCGGAGACGTAACCCGTGCCCACACCGTCAACGAATATATTACCGTGGATGAGGTCATGGAAGCGGTCGTCTCAATTGCCCTGATGATTGTCCGCTGGTGCGGGGGGAAAATAAACGTCTAATTAAACGTTTATCCGGGAAGTCCTTGTTTTATTGATTAATTTGCAAAGAGGTGATGAAAATTATGCTAGTGGAAAAGATAAGATGCAAATACGGCGGTGGTGGTGCCGCAGCAGCGGCTGCTATAATAGCAGAGGCAAACAAAGCCTCGGGGGCCATAGTAAAAGTGGAGCCGGATGCCTTCAGAAGCATTGTCGATCGCTGTGAAAAACCGCTCATCATTGCCAGGAAAAGCACGTTCATCAGCACCAGTTATCAGTATTTAACTTCCTACCGGGGATTTATTTTTTATACCAGATCAAAGGAGCCGCTGCTTTTTAAAAGCACGGCGGAAATGGTAAAAACCGATAGAATTTGGATACCGGGTTAATATCATGATTTATATTTATATTTGGCATTAGCTCAACACCTTTGTTCCGGTTGGCCAGGTCCTCAATTTATCTGCAAGACAGATACCTTGTTGCCGTTTCAAGAATGAGTTAAGATGATGGTGTCCGGATCTGTAAATGCGTATTTGGGAGATAATTTAACAGTAAAGAGGACAGGCCTGATGGGAAAACGGCTTGCGGTGGCAAAAATACTCGAGGAGATCGGGACTCTGCTTGAGCTGAAAGGGGAAAACCCTTTCAAAAGCAGGGCTTATTTCAGCGCTGCTCGTACTGTTGAGATGATTGGTGAGGAAGAGCTGGCAAGGCTCGTCCGCGAAGATAAACTGCAGGAGGTCAAGGGCATTGGTTCCGCCCTCGATGATAAGTTGAAAGAACTGGTTCTTACCGGGCGCCTTTTATATTACGAAGAGCTTAAAACGAGTGTGCCGGACGGCCTCCTTGAAATTTTAAAAATTCCCGGCCTGGGGCCGCGCAAGGTAAAAGTGCTTTATGACATGCTGGGCATTACTACTCTGGCCGAACTTGAGTATGCCTGCCGCGAAAACCGCCTGGTCAACCTCAAGGGATTTGGCCTGAAAACACAGGAAAATATTCTGGAAGGCATTGAATTCCTGCGCCGCAATCAAGGCCGCTATTATGTCGGTGAAGCCCGCCGGATTGGTGAAGATTTCATTGCTTACCTGAGAAAATTCCCCGCCCTCGGCGAAGTGAGCCTGGCCGGAAGCGTGAGGCGATTCCGCGAAATAGTCAAGGATATTGACATAGTTGTTTCTGCCGATGAACCGGATCGCCTGACCAGGTATGTTGCCGATCTGCCGATTGTTGACGAAGTAGTTGCCCAGGGTGATACAAAAGTTACCGTCCGGCTCAAAGCTGGGATCAACGTCGATCTGCGGGCCGTCAAACGAGAACAATTCCCCTATGCCCTGCACCACTTTACCGGCAGTAAAGAGCACAATACCGCTTTACGCAGCCGGGCCAAAAAAATGGGTTTGAAGATTAATGAATACGGCCTCTTCAATAATCAGGAACTGATTGTTTGCCGCGATGAAAAAGAGTTTTTTGCCGCCCTCGGGCTGGATTGGATCCCCCCTGAGCTGCGTGAGAATAACGGGGAAATAGAAGCAGCCGAGCTGCATGTTTTGCCAGAGCTCATCAAGAAGAAAGATATCCGCGGTATATTTCATGTTCACAGCACATACAGTGATGGCGCCGCCAAACTGGAGGAGATTGTCCGCCATTGCCTTGATGCGGGTTATGAATATGTTGGGATCACCGATCACAGCCAGTCCGCTTTTTATGCTGGTGGCCTCAAGGAAGAAGATCTAAAAAAACAGGCTGAAGAAATTGATGTGCTGCGGGAAAAATATAATGGAATTGCCATCCTGCGGGGCATAGAATCTGATATCAGGGCTGACGGCAGCCTGGATTATCCCGATGAAGTTCTTGAAAAGCTTGATTTTGTCATCGCTTCGGTCCATTCTGGTCTGTTTATGGAGCGGGAGAAGATGACTGCCCGGATACTGCGAGCCCTGGCCCATCCCTTTGTAACCATGCTCGGCCATCCTACCAACCGCCTCCTCCTGGGTCGTGAAGGTTCACGTCTTGATCTGGAGCAGGTTTTTGAAGCTGCCCGGAACTATAAAATTATTCTCGAGCTTAATGCCAACCCCGCCCGCCTCGATCTGGACTGGCGTCACCTGAAAAAAATTAAGAAAATGGGCGTTCTCGTTTCCATAAACCCCGATGCTCATCGCCTTGCCGATTTTGATCACACCGGTTTGGGAGTTTCCCTTGCCCGTAAAGGCTGGCTGGAAAAAGCAGATGTATTTAATACCCGCTCGCGCGCCGAGATAGAAAGCTATTTGCATAATCGCCGTTTATCCCATTAGGCACCGACATCGGTAAATTTTTATCGTGAAAGATTTGTCATTAAGATTATGCTAAAATAAGTTAACAAGTTAACAATATCAAGCCTGTCCACTTAATCTAAGCTTATTTAATGGAGAATAATCATGGAATACCTGCTCAGTATACTGATTGAGGTGAGCCGCAGCGCCACCAGCGGGTTCCGGGTTTTTGTCCCTTTCCTGGTGCTGAATATTTTTTCCCTGGCCGGCTGGATTGAACTGGCCCCGGCGTTTTCCTGGCTCGGCACTTATCCGGCTCTTGCTGCTCTGACTGTGGCCACCATCCTTGAGATAACCGCTTACTTCTTTCCCCATATGGACAACCTGCTGGCTGCGGCGGCTGTTCCGGCCGGCGCCCTGATCACGGCGGCGGTTCTGGTTGATTTTCCCCCCATTCTGGCCTGGGCCCTGGCCATTGTGGCCGGAGGAGGCGCTGCTCTAGGCGGCAGTGCTGTAAGCAATCTGCTGCATACCGGCTCGACAGCGGCAACGGGCGGTGCGGCCAACCCGGTCTTATCAGCAGTTGAATCTCTTTTTGCCGTTATTAATTCTTTTCTTGCCCTGATCATACCGGTCCTCGCTTTTTTTACTGTTTCTTTTACTGGCCCTGATTGTTTTTTGTGTTTACCGGGTAATAAGCAATAAACGGCGGAGCAGGGGGATGACTGTTCTTTAAGAGCAGGTTTAAATGCAGAAATATCTTTTTAATTTTGACGGGAATACAGGACCTGCCGGCGAATATATAGTTTAATTCATTTTATGAATAATGGTGGTGAAATAATATTTACCTGCGATCCCTCTTAGACGATAATTCATTGCGGCAAAAAGCTGCCGCGAACCTGGGAACTGCTCTGTTTCTGGTTCTCATCGGGATCCTTGCTGAAAGGACCCTCAGCCTGCGCTTTACCCTGGGAGAAATGGAAGCAGTCCGGATCGGATTCGGAGCGCTTCCCATCATTCTCGGGGGGTTATTCCTCGGACCCTGGTGGGGCGCTTTTGTAGGCGGGAGCATGGATCTGATTGGTTATATCCTGCAACCTGCGGGGCCCTACCTGCCCCAGATTACTCTTGTAGCGATGCTTTTTGGTATAATCCCCGGTATCCTGGTTCTCCTGATTGGGGACACAACCAGGGTTCGCAGTCTGGTCATTCAGGTTGGTGTGACCCAGGTTATCTGCTCTCTCATTCTGATGCCCGTAATCCTTTATCAGACCCTTGGGGTTCCCCTCGTGGACAATATGACTACCCGCTTGATCGTCCAGTTGGTTACCATTCCCATCTATGTCGGTATTGCCTATCTGCTGATCAATCGGTGGAAGTCCAGTGAAGCCCTGCGGGAAAGCGAAGGGAAATACCACCTTATTTTTGAACATTCCCCCATCGGCATTCTCCATTTCAATCAAAACGGAGAAATCACCGACTGCAATGATACCTTTGTTTCCATCATTGGTTCCTCCAGGACGGCCTTGCTGGGTCTGGGTATGCTTAACCTGCCTGATGAGGATGTGGTTGCGGCTGTGAAAAATGTTCTCAAGGGGCAGGAAGATACATACGAAGGTGTGTATCATTCGGTTACTGCGAATAAAATTACTTACCTGAGGGTTCAGTTTGCTCCTTTTATTGCTAATGATACAGTAACCGGGGGGGTTGGCATTGTCGAAGACATTTCAAAACAGATGCGTTACCAGGAAAAACTCGAATATCTTAGTTTGCATGATCGGCTCACCGGACTTTACAACCGGGTTTACCTTGAAGAAGAAATGAGCCGCCTGACAAAAAGCCGGGAATTCCCCATTACCATCATAGCCGCTGATATTGACAGCTTAAAACTGGTTAATGACACCATGGGCCATGCCAGTGGCGATAAGCTTCTCAGCATTTGTGCTCACTGTCTGAGCCGTTCCCTGCGTGAGGCTGATATACTGGCCCGGGTTGGCGGAGATGAATTTGCCGTAATCCTTCCCCGCACGGATGAAAAAACTGCCCTGGAGATACGAGACCGGATCAGGGCTAATATCAAAGAATACAATTGTGAACACCCCGAGCTTCCCCTTCATATTTCCATGGGTGTGGTAACTGCTAACAATCAGGAAAGTTCACTGGAAGAAGCTTATAATAAGGCCGATGACCTCATGTATTACGATAAATTACTTAGGTATAATAGCTCTGATAGTCTGGTAAAAGGTACGCTCTCGGCGGCTTTGGCAGCCAAGGGGTTGACCGGTGAAGCACATTATGAAAAGCTGACTTCCCTCTGCCGGCTCATGGGTGAGCGAGCCGGTTTAAACAGTGGACAGATTGAGGACCTCATCCTCCTGGCCCGCAATCACGATCTTGGCATTGCCATTATTCCCCGGAGCATTTTATTTAAAAAACAGCCCCTTACTGAAGAAGAATGGGCGGTCATGAAGCAGCATCCTGAGCACGGTTTTACCATTGCTTCCATCTCGCCTGATTTGAGGAATATCGCCGAACTGATCCTCAAGCATCATGAGCGCTGGGATGGAAGTGGTTATCCCCTGGGGTTAAAGGAAGAGGAGATCCCCATCGAATGCCGTATCTTTGCTGTTGTCAATACTTACTGTGTGACAACCGACAAAAGGGCATACTGCCGGACCCTGAACCGCGAAGAAGCGCTGGAGCAAATCCGCTGGTTGAGCGGGAATAGTTTTGATCCAGAGGTGGTGGAGCTCTTTGTGGAACTGGCTGTCTCTGAAAACTTCTAGAGTTACATTTTCACTGAACATTCTCAAGGTAACAAGAACACTAAGCAAGTACAAATACTTTTAAAATTACTTTACAAGAAGAGGGAAAAATATTATAACTATATTGTCTATAGTATTAATACAATATACAAAATGTTGTAAGGTACAGTGAAATTCTTTATCAATTGCCGCAGCGGGGTACCAATTTACAGGCAGCTAATACAGCAAATTAAAAACGGTATCGTCGGTGGATTTCTCAAACCGGGCGTTCAGTTGGCCACGGTTCAAGAAATAACTCTCGAACTGACAGTTAACCCGAACACCGTGGTAAGAGCCTACCGCGAGTTGAAAATGCGGGGATTACTGCAAAACATCCAGGGCCTGTTTATAGGCATTCCTCACTGCTTAGTCATGGGAAAGCGGATGCATATTTTTGATTAATAGGAGGGTTAAAGGGTGAAGAAAAAAGAGCTGAAATTAGCGGTCCTTGTTTTTGCCATTGTGGTTATCTTTTCTTGCATCATGTCACCGGTTGGTGCCCAGGAAACAGAATCAGGAACTAATACCACTTATGAACTGCTTTTGCCCTATGTTTATCTCTACAATGATAGCATCGATCAGATTCCCGATGTGGTTAAAAGTCTCTTTGCAGGCGAAAAGATTATCCTTCATGTTAACATGGGAGACGACTCCGAAGAACTTATTGGAATAGTTACAACAGAAGACGACTGTTTGATCGAGCAGTACCTGGCCGGAGGATTAGATGAGCCAACCCTGCGGGTCTATATAGATCGGGCTACCATCGACCGGCACCTGACTAATCCAGTCGGTGAAGAAATTATCGATACTGCTATCAACCTGAAAATGGAAGGAGTCGGCATTGGCAACCAGATCAAAGTATTTGTCCTAAACCTGGTGCAGAAAATTATCGGGCTTTTTGCCGATTAAGAGCGGGCTCTCTTTTCAAGCCATTTTCCGCCGAAGATAAAGAACAGCAGCCCGACCAGGGACAGCCAGCCAGGCCAATCGCCCAGGCGGGTGGTGATTGTTCCACTGCCAGTGCCGATCTGGACATCGGCAACGAGAGTTGCTTCCCCGCCTTCCGGGTAAACGGCCAGGTCGATGATTCGGCCATAGGGATCGACTATTGCTGAGTTGAAACCACCATCGGCCTTGACCATGGCCACCCGGTTTTCGACTGCCCTGAACACCACATGTGTGTAATGCTTGTCGGCGATTGTTCCCCAGTCGTTGGAAGGGACGGCAATTAACTGGGCTCCCTGGGCGGCCAGTTTACGGGCAGTGTCCGTATAGTCGAGATCGTAGCAGATAATTGTGCCCAGGGTGCCGATGGGTGTGTCGTAAACCGGGTATGTACCCCGGCTCAGGCTGGTCTCACCGCCCATGACCACCGGGTGATCTTTACCAAAAACACCAAGGAATTCACCTTCCGGGTTGATAACCGTTGCTTCATTGCGAAACCCTTCTTCCAGCACAACTACGTAACCCACTGCCAGGTGAGCCCCAGTTGCTGAGGCCATCTCAACCAGCCTCAGCCTATCATCAGCCAGCGGGTCCCAGTTCAAGGACCCTTCCGGCCAGACGATTAGTTCTGCCCCTTGTTTGCTGGCTTCTTCTGTCTGTTCAAGCATCCGGTTGTAGATGGCGGTCATATCTTCGCCCCGGTTGGAACTGATAATCGGTGAAACGGCCGGCTGCACGGCGGCAACTTTCACTGCAGGGCTGTCCAAGGGCCAAGCCAGTAATGCTAAACTTAAAATTATCCAGCAGGCGGTTATAATACCGCCGGTGGCTGCCCAGCGTTGTAAGAAAGGCCTGGCAAGAGGAAGGGCAATATTCCTTTCTCTCCTGCTTTTCAACTCATAGCGTGAATCGAGCCACCCGATAAACAGCAGGGCCAGAACGTAATTGATCATCATTACCAGCATGCCCATGCCGATGATTCCGAAAATACCGGCCGGCTGGATCAGCCAGATCTGACGGTAGAAGGGGTAAGCGATGAAAGCCCAGGTCCCGGCAATGGGTAGAAAAAGGCGGATCATTTCAATTGCCGCCCAGCTGATTACTCCGTTGATTACGAACCAGCGATAGCCGGTTACCAGGTTGAACCTTCTTGCGCTCATGTCGAAGAAAAAGCTCAGGACGCCGGCTATAAGCGGTAGCCAGACCATATAGGTGCCTACAGGAGCAAAAACCGGTCCCAGGTAACCCTGCAGCCAGATAGCGATGGCCACGGCTGTGGCCAGGGAAGAAAATCTCGGGGGCATCACTCTCTGCTGAGCAACCAGCACCGGGACGAACCCGACCAGCGCCAGCGGCCAGATTTCATAGGGTGGAAAAGCCAGAGTGAAGGCCAGTCCTCCGGCAGCGGCCATCACCAGGCCGACAAGAATGCGCAGTGGTGTAGAATCGCTAATTTTTGCCACAGGTATTACCTCTTTCATTACTGATACAGATGATCAGCCATTTGTGAAAACGGTGGTCAGCCGGGCTGCTGGTAACGACCTGTCTAAAATATATCATGGATTGCCTTTGTTTTAAAAGATGATCATCTATTATTCTTTAAGATCCAGACGCATTACCTTGGGGTGGCAGGTTTTTTTGTACTGAGGGCAATCAATGCAGCTGAAAAGCTGCAAAGCTTCTTTGTCTGCCCATTCCCGAAACCCGGCCGTTGCGAAAAAAGGAGGCACCTTTGCTACCAGGTAAATTCGTTTACCCGCCAGGCGGTTAACTTCGGCGATGGCTTTTTTAAGCAGCTTCATCCCGTATTTATTATTCCGGTAAAGAGGATCTACAGCTATATCATTGATAATATATTCATTATTGCGCCTGACCAGGACGACGGCGCCGATTAGCTGCCCGCTGCCGGCATCATTAAGCTTCCAGGCAGCGGTTACCGCCCCGGCAGGGTTATCATCGTCTGCAGTCTCCAGGCCGTTTTCCCTGAAAAATGAATTCAGAGCCTGAGGATTCCCCGTTTTTCTTAAAATGGTTGTGTCCATAATGCGGCATCTCCCCGCAAAAGTTAATATTATGTAGCCATGCTGTGTGGTCTTAACTTATTGATGCTATGCTTCAATTAACAACCGGGCTCAGCAGCCCATTTCCTTCAGGATTCCGGCCGCTGTTTACCTGCGCCGCAACCCGCCGGCCGGTATAGTGATGATCATTTTAAAGAAAGCGTAGATGCCCCAGCCTATGAGCAGGCCGGCCAGGGCATAGGTTATTCCCTCTACGGTTGTAGGAACACCGGGAACAAAATTTTCCCAGGTCCCGGAGGCAATTGACCAGTCCACTTCTCTTAAAAAGACGAACCAGCGGTTATAAATAGTAGCCCCCTCCAGGGCCTGATAAGATTGTTCCAGGGAGTTCACTCTTTCCACCAGCCCCTGGATCACTTCTCCGGAAGAAACAAAGATTTCGCTGCCCGATTGAAGATGCTCCCGGATGTATTCTTCCAGGGTCAGGTCCAGGGCTTCCGCAGCCCGGATGTACTGCTCCAGGGCCCTTTTTGCTTCATCAAGGTGGCCACCCAGGCGCTGCATGTACTGGCCGAAGAACTGGGGGAACTGGGAAAGGGCTACCGCGCCGATCACGGAGCAGATCCGGTCGACGATCCCGTCGATAAATTGCAACGGCTTGCGTATCATTTTAAACATATTAAAACCTCCTGTTACGCTGACATCAGGTTTTTAATGTTTCAAACCCTTTGCGGTCGACCCTTCGCCCTGTGTTGAAGAAGGGTTTGCTGCGTTATGCATGTTCCTCCTTAATCCTTAAGCCTGGGCCTGCTTTCAGGTGTGCCTCCGTAATACCCCAACGATTCGGATTCGAATAAGTTAATAGTTAAGAGGACAGGCTTCGATCGAGGGGTTGCACCATGCCCTCGATGATCTTTTTGTTGAATTCCCGTCGCAGCCGGGGTATTTTTAGCAGGTTTCGCAGGATA
>JAGYMW010000028.1 GCA_018400435.1 Bacillota bacterium
GGTAGGCAGCCAGTGGATCTGTGATGGGGAGAAAAAAGTTGCTATGCAGGAACTCAAGCTTTGAAAAACAACAACAGGAGTTAGGAATTGAATAATGAAAAAGTGATATTTCAAGACCCGACCCAAGTACTGCTTCTTTACTCTCTTTTGACAGCTGGATAAGTGGGGGTTAAGTCCTGGATAGCAATATTTTTATCACAGGAATGAAAAAGTGATATTTCAAGACCTGACCCCAATATTGCTGTGGCAGAGGAAATTCAGGCGCGGAGGAGAAAATTTATTAGTAATGATGCCATTACGATTGGAGGGTTATTATTGCCGCTAAAGCTTCTGCATACTGCCGATTTCCATCTGGGGATGACTTTCAACAACCGCCCCTACCCGAAAGATGTCCGTAAACAGCTGGTCGAAGCCCGATTTGAAGCGCTTGCCCGGGCTGTTGAGATCGCTAATAACGAGAAGTGCGTTCTGCTTGTTATTGCCGGCGATCTTTTTCATCGGGCCAATGTGGCTGCCGAATCGGTGGTTCGGGCTGTAGATATTCTGAAACGGTTTGAAGGGGTTACTGCAGTTTTGCCGGGTAACCATGACTATTTTGAACCCTACAGCACTCTGTGGGCTCTGTTCAGAGATGAAGCTTTTGATGAACTGGTTCTGCTGACCGAGCGGAAACATTATAAGCTGCATGATTATGGTATTGAGGCGGTTCTCTACCCGGCCCCATGTGACAGCAAACATTCTGCGGAAAACCGCCTGGGGTGGATGAAGGAGCTTGCCGGGAAGTCGGAGGCGCTTTGGCATATCGGGGTGGCCCATGGCACGGTGAGGGGTGTTTCCCCTGATTTTGCTGAGCAGTATTTTCCCATGGAAGAGTCGGAACTGGCTGCACTGAAGATGGATCACTGGTGCCTTGGTCATACCCACGTGTGCTATCCCGACCTTCCTGAAACAGGACGGGAGCCTTTTCTCTACAGTGGCACCCCCGAACCGGATGGCTTCGACTGCCGGCACAGAGGGACTGTCTGGATTACCGAACTGGATGATGACGGTATCCAATACAGCCGGAAGGTGGAAACGGGTCAGTTCCGGTTCAGGGAAATTGAAAGGGAGATTAGAAGCAGCGGCGATTTTGAAAAAATGCATAAGGAACTCGCCGAAGAGGGGAGCAAAACTCTGGTTAAGCTGAAACTCTGCGGGTCGCTGCCTGAAAGTGAGTACAGAGAGCGGCACGCCTTCTACGACAGACTTGGCGAGATGCTTCTCTATCTGGAATGGGACGACAGTGAGCTGACCGTCGAAATTACCCCGGAAGTGATTGACAGCAAGTATCCCTCCGGGTCTTTCCCCCATAAGTTTTTGCGGAGGATGGCGGAAAAGGGTAACCCGGAAGCCCTGCAGGCGGCTTACCGCCTGATCGAGGGGGTGAGGGAATGATTATTCGCAAGGTGCGGCTTTATCCCTTTGGGGCTGTTCAGGACCGGGAGTACAGTTTTGCAAAGGGGCTCAATGTAGTGCTTGGCCCCAACGAAGCGGGTAAAAGCACCCTTGTCAAGGCTGTATTTGCCGTTCTCTTTATCCCGTCTGACGTGAGGAAAAATTCCGATGACTGGCGCGGTTTCCTCAGCAGCTGCTTCCCTCACCCTGCCGGCGACACTGCCCGGGTGGCGATTGGATTCGACACGACCTGGCAGAGCGGCTGGCACTACATCTGTTCCTGGGGTGGAAGTCGGGAGCAGCGCCTGGTGACTGCCGATGGCAGTGAAATTAACGATCCGGCCGGTATCCGTGAGCACCTGCAGAAGGCGTTGCGCTATGGCCGCGGCACCTACGAAGGAATTCTCTTTGCCCGGCAGGATGAAATGAACAGGACTTTGGACAGGCTGAAGGGACTCCCGGAGGCGACAGGGACTGTAGCCGGGCTCCTGCGGGCGGCCCTGGTTCAATCGGGCGGAGTTTCGCTGGAAAAGCTGGAAGAGGCCATCGACAGTGAATATGATCGTTTGTTGAGTAACTGGGATTTTGCCGATGACGGCCCGCGCGGAGGGAGGGGTATCAACAACCCCTACCAGAAGAAAGTAGGAGCTGTTCTTTCTGCCTACTACCGGCTGGAAGGGCGGCGCCGGGACCTGAAGCGGGTTTATGAAGACGAAGCGCGGATTGCCGAACTGAACGGCAAACTTGATACTTCAGACCGGGAAATGCGGGAGCTGGTATCCCGGTTGAAAGAATTTGAGCAGCTGGAAGACGATGCCCGGCTGCGGAGCAAACTGACCCCGGAACTGGAGATGATTGGGCAGAAGCAAGACAGCCTGAAAAAGATTGTCGGTGAATGGCCGCGGGTTGAAGAGCGCATCAAGGGGTTGGAAAAAGAAATAAGCGGCCGGGGAGAAACTTTAAAGAAACTGGAAGCAGAGCTGGCAGAAGCAGGAGTAGTGCTGAAATCACGGGAAAGAAGAGAACTCCTGGAAAAAGCCGGGCTGATGCAGGAAGAGATAACAAAGAAACAAGGGGAGCTGGCGGAGTTGCCCCCACTCGGCAGGGAAGAGCTTGCCTCCATTGAAAAGGAGGTTGCCAGGCAAGCCCGGCTGAAGAGCGTCATCGAGGCTATGAAGCTGAAAGCGAAGGTGGAAGCGCGAAAGCCCCTGCAGTTTAAATTTACCGCTGGCATGGCAGAACCACAGGAGATAAAGTTAGATGAAGAGATTCTCCTGGAGGGGCCCGGAAGGCTGCTGATGGAAAGTGAAGACTGGCGCATTGATATCCAGTCAGGCCAACAGGACGTGGAAGAGCTAATAGCACAGGCGGAGCAGGCGGGCAAAGCCTTTGGAGATGGGCTGGCCCGTTTCGGTGTGGATAATATTGAAAAGGCGAAAGAGATTGTGGAGAAACGCAGCAGTCTGGCAGAAGGTATGAAGAATGCCCGGGCCAGGCTGGATGTTTTACTGGGCGGGCTTGACTATGAGGAACTGAAAAAGGAAGTGGCGGCTCTGGGTGAGGACCGGACTGTGCGTGATCCGGAAGCGATCAGGGCAGAGATCGAAGAGGTTCGAGAAACCCTCAGTGAGCCTAAATTCAGGCTGGAGCAGGAGAAGGAAAAATTGGCCCGGTGGGAAGAGGATTTTAAGAGTTTGGAACTGGTTACCGACGAGCTTGTGGAGCTGAAAGGAGAGGAAAAGGAAGAGAGGGCGCAGCTGGCCGGGTTGAAGCCGCGCCCGGAGGAGTTTACTTCCGACGACCGGTTTATTGAAGCCTTAAAGGAAATGCGCGAGAAAAGGGAATCCCTGCAGGAGCAGGTCGCGGTCTTGAAGCAGGAGTTGTTCAAGGTTCAGAGCGGGATGCCGGAGCAGGCGACCGAGGATCTGGAAACGGAATTGAAATTGCTCGAGGATGAGCTGGCTAAACTAAAGAAAGAGGGGCGGGCTGTCAACCTGGTCAGGGAACAGTTTAAAGAGATGAAAGAAGAACTCGATGCCGATACTTATGCCCCGCTGGTGGAGACTTTTACCAGCTACATTGCCCTGGCCACAGGCGGCCGTTACAGGGTAGCCGAACTGGACGGTCCCCTGCCGGATGAAATTGTCACGGCCGACGGCCGGGCGATGCCGGTGCACCTGCTGTCCACAGGAACAATCGGCGGGACCGCCCTGGCCCTGAGATTGGCCATGGCCAAATACCTGCTGGGGGAAGAGGAAGGCTTCGTGATTATGGACGATCCGCTGCTCAGCCTTGACCCGGAGAGGAAGCAATCGGCAGCTGAACTAATCCAGGAATTTGCCGCTGAAAAGCAGCTTATCATCACTACTTTTGATCCCGAAACAGCGGCCCTGCTCGGCGGAAATGTATTGAAGATATAGCTGGTTGATATCAATAAGTTAATAAGTTAGTACGCAGTGTTCTGTTGTGACAGGGAGGTTGCCGCTATTGCTCAAAAATATAGAAATAAATCCCCAGTTTGAAAAAGCACTGCAGCTGATGGAAAAGAACAGTGGCAATGTTTTTATCACCGGAAGGGCCGGTACGGGCAAATCGACTCTTCTTGAATATTTCCGCTCTATCACTGAAAAGAACATTGTGGTCCTGGCGCCGACAGGGGTTGCAGCGGTAAATGTGTCCGGTCAGACCATCCATTCCTTCTTCGGTTTCCGGCCGGATGTGACTATTGAAAAGGTGCGGCGGGAGGCCCGCAGAAAGTCTGATCCCGTCTATAAGAATCTCGATACGATCATTATCGATGAGGTTTCCATGGTCCGGGCTGATTTACTCGATTGTGTGGATCTATTTCTAAGGGTAAACGGCAGGGAACCGGGGGTGCCCTTCGGGGGCATTCAGATGATCATGATTGGTGATCTCTACCAGATCCCGCCGGTAGTTACCGGCGAGGAGCGTTCGATCTTCAAGGATTACTATGAAAGCGAATATTTCTTTGCTTCACGTGCTTATTCCTCAATAGAAATAGAACATCTGGAGCTTGAAAAAGTATACCGCCAGACTGATCAGGAATTCATTGCTCTGCTGAATAAAATACGCAATAAAACCACATCTGCAAGAGATATAGAGTTTCTCAATCGCAGGATCATCGATGAAAGCACTGTTTTACCTGAGGACGCAGTTTACCTGACGACGACCAATGCTATGGCCGAAGAAATAAACAGAGCCAAGCTGCAGGAGCTGCCGGGCAGGTCGCATTGTTTTGAAGCAGAGGTGAAAGGTAAAATTGATAGAAACAGTTTCCCGGCTGATGAGCTGCTGGAGATCAAACAAGGTGCTCAGGTAATGTTGCTGAACAATGATGCAGCGGGGCGCTGGATCAACGGTACCATTGGCACTGTAATTGGGGTAGAGAAAGATGGGTTCACGGTAAGGCTGCAAGAAGGAGAGGTGGAAAAAGTCACCTCCTTCAAGTGGAGCGTTTATCGCTACTTCTGGGATGAAGAAAGTGAATCGGTGTCCGCCGAAAATGTAGGATCCTTCAAGCAATACCCCCTGAAGCTGGCCTGGGCGGTGACCATACACAAGAGTCAGGGTAAAACCTTCGATCATGTGGTTATTGATTTGGGGCGGGGCACTTTTGCCTCCGGCCAGTTTTATGTGGCCCTTTCGCGCTGCCGTAATTTCGAGGGTATTTACTTGAAAAGAGCAATCAGGGAATCCGATATTCTGGTTGACTACCGGGTGATGAACTTTATTACCGGCCGCCAGTACGAACTTTCAGAGGGGAAATTGCCTCTGGAGAACAAAGTCGAAATTATCCGGCAAGCGATTGAAGGCGAAGCTGACCTTGAGATTGTCTACCTGAAAAGTACCGATGTAAAAACTAGCCGAAAAATCAGGCCCGTGAGTGTGGGCACGATGGAATACCGTGGCCGGGAGTTTATTGGGATGAAAGCTTTTTGCCTGATGCGAAATGAAACGAGAACTTTTCGGGTTGATCGAATTCTGGAGATCAAACAGTCGTAAAGTTTTTGTCAAACCATTGCAGGTGAATAAGTTAATAAGTTAATACACAGGGTAGCGTTTAGGGTAGCGCTTAATTCTCGATTAATTCCTTGATAAAATCATAATCGATGCTTCGCGAGATATCATGGTAGAAAAAGGGATCCTTGCGGATGGTATCCTCAGAATTAATGTAAAATTCCTTGTAAATGTTGTCTCCTATATATATGGTTACCCTGAACGAATAACCCATGTACCCCATGGATATCTTTTCTTTTTTTAGCGACACTTTATTGAGATTTTCAATAATATGTTTGATGTCATCGGGTTCTATTATAATAGTTGGTTTGCCTGTGTTGCCGTCAAAGATTTTTATTTTTGATACCTCTTCAGGTTCAATATGCGTCATGTTAACCGGGGCATGCCACCAGAACAGCCCGCCGGCAATTATAATTAGAATGACAACCATTGCCCATAAATGTTTTTTCTTCGCTTCCATTGGTTTCCCCTTCTCAAAAAATTCTTTTGTTTAGTAGACTTTCCACCAGAATAAAATGTTCCCTGCGAAAAATATTCCCGGTTGCTTATAAAATATTATACCCGTAACATACAAATTTATAATAGATTTGTTTCTATCAGGGATTACAGGCAACTTTTCAAATAGTCACAGGGGTTTCCAATTTTAAACTGGCGGTTTCCATAGTGCTTTAGGGGCCAAATTTTTCTAACTTAAAGGATATTCTCATTGTCGAAGCGAAAATTATTAATCATCCTGAAAATTAACTTGCGCCGGGTTTTACAGCGGGATGATAATTTAATTAACGAGCTTTTTTATCACGGGCAGGGAGTGGGACCAGTGGAAGCGAGTAATCATAGTAAGCCCTATCTCCCCTTGGTTATTAACGGAATAATGCCTGTAGTTGCCGGTGGTTTGATCTATATTATCTGGCGTGACAAATCGATTGTCATGTTTCAATGGTTTGATGCCATTCACATGAGCGGTATTACTGCTGTACTGCGCAAAATATCGATACAACCGCCGGACTGGGTTATCTACAGTGCCCCGGCCGGTCTCTGGGCGTACTCCTTTAATTTTAGCCTGCTCTACATATGGCATGATGCAGAATGTAAGATCAAATATATCTGGATGATTCTGGTCCCTGTCGCTGCGGTAGGTTTGGAGCTGGGACAGCTGTTGGGTTTTGTTGCCGGCACATTTGATATTGTTGACATTATCCATTACTTAATTTTTATTGGTCTCAGTTTTTTGGCGATTAAAATGACTACTGTTAATCGTATAAAGACCTGAAAGGTCAAATTGGAGGGCTAAAATGAAAAACAGCAAGAGATTTCGGTTGTCACTGATTATTGTCACTTTCTTTATGATTCTGGCAGCAGGCAGCAGTATAGGTGATGATGAGGCAGAGCCTGAAAAGGTCTTTGAACCGGCAGTTGCAACAGAAGAAGAACCCACTGCTTTTATAAAAGAATCTAATTCAGCTGTGGAGGAACCGGTTATTACTTCTGAAGAAATGGGAATTTTGGATGATGAAATTTCCGAAGGTTTGGATATCGAAGGGATTGAACAGGAGTATTGTGGTTTACTGCAAGAAAGCTTTGCCGATGATGCAGCGGTGGAATTTGATAAAGCTGAAATAACATACTATATCACACCAAGTGATTCTGCTTTTATGGATGTAGTCATGGATGCGCTTGAGGGAGAGGATAGCGCCGTGAAAGATTGGGAATCTTTTACAGAAGCTATGATTGAGTTATCGGAATTTACTAAAGAAGTACTTCCCGGTTACTGGCTTGAAGTAAGAAACCCTTTAAACCCGGAACTTTCTGTTTTGATTCTCAAGGATGGAGCAATAGCATACGATGTCGTTAAAGATGAAGACAGTTACCAGTAGTACATAAACTTTCCAGTACTCAAAAGTAGTGTTTTATCCCATTTTTTCGAACGGGGCAAATAAGCCCAGAGGTTAACACGAGCTGATCCGTTGCTGGATGATCTGGCTCTGGTTGTTAAGACTGAGAAAAGCCTGGTGGTTTTGCTGGGCTGTGGTCACAGGGGCTTAATTAATACGATCAGGCAGGCTCAGAAAATTACCGGCGAGGAGCGGGTGCATACTGTCGTTGTAGACACCCACCTGGTTTCTGTCTCGGAGGAAAGATTGAACAGGACGATCAGGGATTTAAAAGAGCTGAATGTAAAAAGAATCGGCGTTTCCCATTAAACCGGTTTCAGGTCTGATGCCAGATTAAAGCACGAATTCAGCAATCAATTTTTCATTAACAATGCCGGGACGATCACCTCCATTCGCTGATGGGAGTGAATTGATCAAGTCCTACCCTGCGTATTAACTTATTAACTTATTGAAGTTACTATGCAGTGTTCTTTCTATATTTTCCTTAATTTATTGTGAAGGGTTTGGTTTTAAAGGTCTATACTATAATTAAGGGTGGTTACCGGTGAATCTTAAAACGGAAGATAGCGGAACAATTAAATCCTTAAGGAAGGGGATAATTTTACTTAAAAAGCTTCTCAACAGTGATGATGAAATAAGTATTGGCGAATTGCAAAAAGAGGTTGGTTTCAGCCAATCAACGACCCATCATTTGCTTAAGACCCTTAAAATAGAAGGATTCGTTAGCCAGAATACGATAACCAAGAAATATACAATCGGCCCCGAGCTATTCAACATCTGGCTTCAGCAGAATAAACTCTATAGATACTTTTACCGTTCCCTTCCTGTTCTTGAGGATATCGAGTCCAGGTTTGAAGAAACCACTACTCTTTCGATCAGAAGAGAACATGAAGCTATCGTTGTGATCGGCAAGGAATCTCATCATACCTTGAAAGCATCGTTGAGAATTGGCCGGCGGATTCCACTTTATTGTACGGCTGCCGGTAAAGCCTTTTTAGCATATCTGGATCGGGAAACAATTAATCAAATTATTTACCGGACCGGTCTGCATAAGTATCTGCCAAATACGATTACCCTTCCGGACAAGTTATTTGAAGAACTGGAGGCAATCAAACAGCGTGGTGTAGCGATAGAGCTTGAGGAATTTGAGGATATGATCAATGCTGTCTCGGTTCCCATATTCAATGACTACGACGAGGTGGTGCTGACTCTAACGGTTATTGCCCCGATAACCAGGCTGAATGATAAAAAAATTGCTGCAGTCATTCCTTATCTAAAGGAAAAAGCAAAAGAAATTGAAGATGTCTTTACAACAACCGAATTCTAAGCTTTTCAGGATCGAAAATAATTTAATGGGTGATCATTAACCTTGCCAGTTAATTGGCAAGGTTTTATAATTTTCAGTTTAAAATTTTGTGTACTATCACATATAAATAAAAAAGGTTTTATTAAAACTTGATAGAATAAATATAAAAAGATTCATAATGCAGGAAAAATATTTCATAATATGAAATATAAACCCTGCAGTGGTGATTCATTAAAGTAAGGATGGGAGGGATAAGGTAAAGACTTGTGATTAAAACAATCCTTTTTAATCGCTAATCAGCCAAATACGCTCATCATTTTTCATTACAATTTTTCATTATATCTTATTCTTTAACACATTGCTTTAATCAGACACACCGCATCGACTATCAAATATAATAGTTTTAAGATGTTAAAACAGGCAGTGTCACACCGCAGTAGCATCCTCAAAATTCTTTACAATGGTTAACCTCATTTAAGCTGTTAAATCCTTTTTAAACACTATGCCAATGTAACTGTTAATGGCAATATAGGTTATGATTTTTTCTTAAGAAATATGAGCACGATTTCTGTTCATTACGGAGCTTGATTAGCTACTTCGTTTAAGAGCAAAAGCGGGCAAATTATTTTGCTGTTAAATTCTGCAGAGTTTCGATCGTTCTAAGTATTTTTAGGAAATGTTTACTCTTGTGACTGTTCGATCTGTATTAAAAAAATCCGGTTAGCTTTAATGACAGAAGTCATATTTACTTTTTTAATATGTTGATCAGGGGATACTGGAGGTAATCTCATACCTGTTAATTATGCTGAATTTATCAAAGGGATGGTGAAATAAGGCAATGGAAAATTATAAGGAAAACCATTATGATATCCTGATTCGCAATTCTCGTCTGCGCGATCGGTCGGAGAAGCTTTATGAAATTGGTATCTATGAAGGCAGGATTAAAGATGTTGAGGAGAAGTTGTCTGGTGGAGCGGCGGAGGAGATCGATGCAGGCGGCAATCTGGTAACTGAATCTTTTGTCAACGCTCATCTTCACTTATGCAAGGTTTATACTCTGATGATGATGGACGATGAGGCGATGAAATCTTATCAGAGCGCCGATAAATCTATGGGTAAAGCTATGACCGGGATTGAGCTGGCAATGCGGGTCAAGGAAAAATATGACGAGAAGTGGATTATCGAAAATGTGCGCAAAGCAGTTGCCCTGGCGGCATATTACGGCAATACCCATATCAGGGCTTTTGCCGATGTGGACAGTAAAGCCCGTCTGGAAGGGGTTAAGGCTTTACTCAAAGCCAGGGAAGAATTCAGGGGAATAGTTGACCTTCAGGTTGTTGCTTTTGCCCAGGACGGGATTGTCAGAGAGCCCGGTGCAGACGGCCTGGTTCGTGAAGCGATGAAACTGGGCGCTGATGTGGTCGGTGGCATCCCTTGGATCGAGTATACGGAAGCTGATATTGTCGAGCACGTTAAGGTTATTTTCGATATAGCAGACGAATTTGATGCTGATGTATCAATGCTGGTTGATGATGCCGGCGATCCCGGCTTGCGGTCCCTGGAAACAATGGCGGTTGAAACTATAAAGCGCCAGCGTTTCGGGCGTTCGCTGGCCCATCACGCCAGGGCGATGGCCTTATATCCGAAGCCTTATTTCCAGAAAATATCCGCCTTGCTTAAAAAAGCGCAGATGGGGGTGGTCAGCGATCCCCAGACGGGGCCTCTACATGCCCGGGTTCCCGAACTTCTTGAAGAGGGGAATCTTGTTTGCCTGGGGCAGGATGATATTTCAGACGCTTATTACGCATACGGGCGTAACAACATGCTGGAAGTGGCTTTCCTTGTATCACACTTGCTGTGGATGACAACCCGTCCTGAAATGGAAACGCTCTATGACATGATTACTGTCAGGGCGGCCGAATGCATCGGCCTGAAAGGTTTTAAACTGGAAGTTGGTGCGCCTGCCAACCTGGTTGTTCTAGATGCACCGAACACGCTTGAAGCTTTGCGTTATCATGAAGCGCCCTTGCATGTGATCAGCCATGGCAAGCTGGTGGATCAGAAGAAAATACGCAAGATGATTAGAGGTTAGTTCTATTTAACTGGCTGACGATCATACGCGCAAAGGGGGGTGTTTAACTTCTTATATTCAGAGGGTTTCAAAACTGAACCCCTGAACAGATTTAACGTTTTATATATTCTAGGAGGGGTTTTTATGCTAAGGAGAAAGTGGTTTTACTTTCTACTGGTATTTCTGATGGTTGTAAGTTTTGCGGCCGGTTGTGCTCTGCCTGAAGAAGATGCTGCTGAACCTTCTGAAACGGATGAACTTGAAGAACCGGTTGAAGAAGACGATTTGTTTTCGATTTATGGAATATACTCTACTCCTGCTGAAGAACCATGGGTATCTGTAATCAACGAAGCTTGTGATAAGCTTGTTGAGGAAGGCAAGGCAACATTTGCTTATACCGACAACCTGGGTTATGCAGGAGATTTTGAACGGGAACTAAGGCAGGTTGCTGACGAACTGCAACCCGATCTGATTACCGGTGACGCTTTTGGCAATGAGGAAGCGGCTCGCAGAGTGGCCAAAGACTTCCCGGATATTGCTTTTGCATTCGGTTCTGGTCTTGGTCCGGTTGAACCCAATTTTTCGGTTTTCGACAACTGGATCCATGAACCGGCTTATTTGCTTGGTGTAATAGCTGCCCATATGACCGAAACCGACAAAATTGGTATTGTCGGTGGTATGCCGGTACCGGAAGTAAACAGAATTGCTAATGCTTTTCTATTTGGTGTAAAAGGTTACAATGAGGATGCAACCGTTTATGTAACCTTCATCAATAGCTGGTTTGACCCTGCTGAAGCAAAAGAAGCTACGTTGGCTCAGATCGAACAGGGTGCCGATATTTTATATGCTGAGCGTTTTGGGGTCATTGAAGCCGCAGAGGAAAACGATATTTGGGCATTCGGACAAATGACCGATCAAAATGACCTTGCTCCCGATTATGTTATCAGCAGTGCCGTTTGGAACCTTACGCCAACCTTTGAATACCTTCTTAGCAGTATTGAAGGAGGAACATATACGGCCCAGGACCTGAAGGACTTTTGCATGATGGGCAAAGGTGGAGCTTACCTGGCACCATTCCACGGCCTGGAAGAAGAGTTGCCGGCTGATTTGATTGATCTCGTAAACCAGCTTGAACAGGATATTAAAGACGGCGTTTTACGGGTGGACATAGATGAATCTACTCCCGATGCAGTTAACTGATTTTAAACAAATTTGCGGTGGCAGGCTTTAAGCCTGCCATCGTTGAGGTATCAATACTATGTATGTAATTCAAATGAAAAATATTACCAAGCGTTTTGGTAATCTGATAGCCAATGATCAGATTGACTTCGATTTGCAAAAAGGGGAGATCCACGCCTTACTCGGTGAAAATGGGGCTGGGAAAACCACCCTTATGCGTACCCTCTACGGACTATATAGTGCCGATGAAGGTCGGATATTTATTAATGAAAAGCCTGTTCATATCACGTCTCCCCGGGATGCTATCCGTAATGGTATTGGTATGGTTACTCAGCATTTTACCCTTGTTTCCCCTCTTACAGTGGCAGAAAATATAGTGCTGGGGGCAACTAAAGGTATAAGTATTAATCCGAGGGAAATCAGTAAATCAGTAGCGGAAGCGTCCAGGAAGTTTTGTATCCCGGTTAATCCGGATGCTGTTGTCCGTTCCCTTTCTGTTGGGGAATGCCAGAGGGTGGAAATATTAAAAGCTCTTTATCGGCAGGCAAAAGTTTTAATTATGGACGAACCAACTGCTGTCCTGGTTCCACAGGAAGTAGATGCCCTGTTCAAATCGCTTAAACAGCTTGTTGAACAGGGCCTTTCTGTAATTTTCATCAGCCATAAGCTATATGAAGTGATGGAGATTTGTGGACGAATAACCGTTCTGCGGGGAGGAAAACTAATTGGCACAGTACACAGAGCTGAAACATCAGAAAAAGAATTGGCGAAAATGATGGTTGGCCGAGAAACATTTGGCGTCGTCAGGGAGGCGGGGAAAGATCCTGGCGAGCCGATTCTGTCTATTAATAATTTAAAGCATGTTAGAAATGATGGTTTTGAACGTCTAAAAGATATTTCACTTAATCTTCACAAGGGAGAAATTTTAAGTATTGCCGGAGTATCGGGTAATGGACAATCCGAACTGGTAAAGATACTTTCCGGTTTGCTGAAACCGACCGAAGGTAAAATTGTTTTAGATGGAATAGATATAACAGGGGCTTCTCCAACAGCCATAAATGCAGCGGGGATGGGACGAACTCCTGAGGATCGTCATGCCGGGGTAATAGGTGAACTGTCGGTTGCCGAAAACCTGGCTCTGGAAGGTCTGGATGATTACTTAAACCGGGGAGTTCTAGATCGAAAAAAAATTCGGGAGCATGCTCAAGAGTTGATCGAAGAATATCAAATTAAAGCATCACCTGAAGATCCAGTTGGAAAGCTTTCCGGGGGCAATATCCAGAAAGTAGTCATGGCGCGTTCGCTATCCAGAAATCCTTTATGCATAATGGCTGCCCAGCCGACGCGGGGGCTCGATGTTGGAGCTACAGAATATGTTCGAAAAAAATTGCTTGAACAAAGGAATAGAGGTGCTGGAGTGCTACTAATATCGGAAGATCTTGATGAAGTGCTGGGGTTGTCCGATCGAATTGCCGTTATTTATGAAGGTCGGATTATGGATATAATGCCAGCGTCTGAAGCGACCGAAGAAAAGCTCGGCTTGTTAATGGCCGGAGTGCTCGATAAAGAAAAAACACCTACTTTCTGATAAACCTGGAGGACTTATTGTGTCAAAGTTTAGAATTGAAAAAGCGCCCGCTCCTGCCTGGGTGCGTCCGGCAATACCGGTTGCTGCAGTAGTTGTAACATTTGTAATCACTTTAGTTTTTATTGCCTGGGTTAAAGTTAATCCACTGCATACATATTATTACTTCCTGGTTGCACCTTTTACCAGCACTGTTTCGATGATCGAGCTTTTGGTTAAGGCAACTCCTCTTTTTCTTACCGGGGCAGCGGTGGCTTTTGCCTTTAAGGCCGGGTATTATAATATTGGGGCCGAAGGGCAGCTGACAGCCGGGGCTATCGCTGGAGCCTGGCTGGGGGTGGTCCTTGAGGGTTCGACTCCCTGGATCTCGCTTCCCTTGATGATCATTTGCGGTTTCCTGGGTGGAGTCCTCTGGGCTATGGTTCCGGCATTATTGAAGGTCAAGCTTGGCGTTGATGAAGTGGTCACTACCCTTTTAATGAACTCTATCATTGTTTATATTGTAAGTTATCTGTTAAATGGGCCCTGGCGTGATCCTGTGTCAATGTGGCCTCAATCTCCAGATATTGATCAAAGCGCAATGTTTTTTAAGTTAATCCCCCGCTCAAGACTGCATTTCGGCTTTATTCTGGGTCTTATTACTTTGGCTGTAATCTGGTATTTAATAAACAGATCAGGGTTTGGCCTGAAGATGAGGGCAGCGGGTAGTAATGCCGAAGCAGCACGCTTTTCAGGGGTAAATGTCGGGAATACCATTCTTGCCACAGCCTTAATAAGCGGCGGAATAGCCGGATTGGCCGGAGTAGGAGAAGTAGCCGGGATTCACTTTCACCTTATTCCAGGGCTCTCTTCAAATCTGGGTTACACAGGGATCATCGTAGCTACCCTGGGAGCGCTAAACCCGATTGGTGTAGGCATAGCTGCGTTATTCTTTGGTCTTATTGAAACAGGTTCCCTGACTGTCAGCCGTGCTCTGGGCGTACCGGTATATTTAGGGCAGGTTGTACAGGCAGCCTTATTGCTTGTGACTTTGGGAATGTTTGTCCTTACTAATTACAGGCTGAAAAGGGAGGGATAAATAATTTACGCTTCTATAGTTGGTTTACTTGCTGCAACACTGCGGGTGGCAACCCCTCTCATATTTGGTACTCTGGGTGAACTTTTTTCCGAGCGATCCGGTATTTTAAACCTGGGGATTGAGGGAATAATGCTTATAGGTGCTTTTACCGGTTTTGCTACGGCTTATCTTACCGGCTCACTGTGGGCGGGAGTATTTGCTGCCTGTCTTATTGGCATTTTAGCCGGATTACTGATGGCTTTAATGACAGTTTATTTGGGAGTGAACCAGCATGTTTCCGGTCTGGGGATTACCCTGTTCTGTACAGGTCTGGCATATTATGCATTCAGAGTGATATTTGGTACACCTTCGCATCCACCGCAGATTACCCCTTTTGACCAGGTTAATTTGATGGGGGATGTTGCGGTGCTTGGGCCGATTTTCAGGCAGTATCCCCTGACCTATTATGCCATAGTACTGGTCCCTGTAGTCTGGGTGATTCTTTATAGAACCAATTTCGGGTTGAAGATTCGTGCTGTTGGTGAAAATCCTGAAGCGGCTGATGCTGCCGGTATCAATGTTTACGGTGTGCGCACTGTTTCGCTGATGATAGCCGGTGCATTTATGGGAGTTGCCGGTGCGTTCCTGACACTATCTACCCTCGGGTTTTTTACGTTTGATATAATCGCCGGCAGAGGCTGGGTGTGTATTGCTCTCGTGATTTTTGCCAACTGGATTCCCCAGCGGGTGCTATTGGGAGCGTTTATTTTTGGTGGAGTTCAGGCTCTGCAGCTCCGCCTGCAGTTAACCGGCGTTAAGTTCCCATACGAGTTGTTTCTTACTTTGCCCTACGTGGTGACAATTATTGCACTTACGATAGCTAACCGAAATGCGGCTTACCCCGCAGCCCTTTTGAAACCTTACAAGAGAGAATAAAGGGTTAATTATTTAAACTTCTTTCTATTTGTCGTGATTTTTCTTTCAGGGGGGTTAATACATGGATTTTAAATATATTGGTAAATCATTACCGAGGCCGGATGCAATCTCTAAAGTTACAGGAAAGGCAGTTTATTTGGATGATATACGCCTCCCGGGATTACTGCATGCCGCGATTTTACGACCCAAACATGCCCATGCAAAGATTCTTAATATTGATACGGGCGAAGCGGAAAGAATGCCCGGGGTTGTTAAAGTAGTTACCGGTAAAGGGTGTGATCTTCACTATGGCGATAACATCGCCGATTTGACCCCTATGGCAGTAAATAAAGTTCGCTATGCTGGGGAACCTGTTGCTGCTGTTATAGCTGAAACACTGATGCAGGCGAATGCGGCAGTTGAAAAGATCAAGGTGGAATATGAAGAGCTGCCATTTTATCTTGATGCCAGAGAGGCGATGAAAGATGATGCAGTTTTAATTCACGAGCATTCTGAGGAGTACTGGAGATTACCGACGTTAAAATATATTCCCAATACAAATATTGCTAATTACTATCGCCTGATCAAGGGCAAGGGCGAGGAAGGATTTGCTGAAGCCGAGGTGGTTGTTGAGGGAGAGTTTAATTATCCATTTGGTTCTTCAGCGGCGATTGAACCGCACGGCAGTATAGTCTGGTTTAAAGAAGATAACTCTATTGAGTGCTGGTCTTCGTCCATTTGCCCGTTTATCATTCGACAGGATCTAGCTCACAATTATGACCTGCCCGTATCGGATGTGCGTGTTCATATTCCCGAGATCGGCGGTTGTTTCGGCTACAAGTCTGATATTACGGTTGAACAAACTATTGCCTGGATTGCCAGTTTCGTACCAGGGCATCCGGTAAAATGGGCGGCAACTCGTAAGGAAGATTTTACCAGCACCCTCACTGCTCACGGTATTCGTACTTATATGAAGCTGGGTGCGAAAAGGAATGGCAAACTGGTGGCAATTAAGGCAAAGATTCTTCATTCCGGTGGAGCATATTCTGATACGGCTGTTAATGTTACGATCGGAGCAACCCATAATTCAAGCGGTCCCTATGAATATGAACATTGTTATCTGGAAGGTTACACGGTTTATACCAATACTACCCCTATCGGTGCCTATCGTGGCTATGGCCATCAAGAATCACAGTTTGCTACAGAACGTTTGATGGATATGCTGGCCCGCAAATTAAACATGGATCCTTTCCAGTTGAGAGAAATGAATTACCTGGGACCGGGTAGTGTCAATGCTCTTGGCGAGTGTATGTGGAAGACCAATGGTGATGTCCACGCTGCAGCGAAAGCGGTGCAGAATGCTGTTTTCAGTACAGAGAAGAATAAGGAAGACGATAAATATTATTACGGGCGTGGTTTTGCCGCCCTGATGAAATCTCCGAAAGGGGCGCCGTTTTCCACCAAGGGATGCTACATGAAGATGAACATTGATGGCAGCGTTTCTGTGAACATGGGCGGAGCGGAGGTCGGTCAGGGGCTACGGACAGTTGTCAAGCAGGTTGCGGCAGAAGCTCTCCAGATCCCTCCGGAAAAAATCCGGGTTTATTCCGAGATCGACACACAATTCTCTCCTTATGAATGGCAGACTATAGGGTCAATGTTTACGATTCAGGGGGGAAGGGCTATTATCCGTGCTTCAGATAAGTTGATCGCCATATTGAAAAAAACGGCGGCTCAGGTGCTCAAAACTGATGAAGATTACCTGGAATATAACGGTGAATATGTTTATCTACGAAATGATCCAAGCATTAAAGTTGCTGTCAAAGATATTTGTCGGGGCTATATTACCAGCGACGGTATTACTATTGGTGAAGTGGCGCAGGCAACTGCTGATGCCAGACTGCCTCGTTATTCCAATCCCGATTCGGAAACTGGTCAGGGCTCGATGGGAGTTGACTATACGTTTGGCGCACAGGGTGCAGAAATAAGGATCGAGAAAGCGACTGGTAAAATTATTGTTGACCATTTTGCTTCTTCTTTTGATATGGGCAGAGTCATTAATCCAAAACAACTTAGGAGCAATGTTCTCGGTGGAGTTTTAATGGCAGTCGGGGCGACGTTATCTGAAGAACTGCGTTATGATGAAAACGGCCACCAGGGGAACCCCCATTTTTTCAAATACCGTATTCCGACACTTAAAGATATTCCGGCTAAATCGACGACTGTTTTTATCGAAAATCCCGGAGCTGTGGGTCCTTTTGGGGCTCGAGGGATTGGGGAGCACCCGGTTATCGGTGTCGCACCCTCGATTTTGAATGCCATTCATGATGCCATCGGGGTCGATTACTATGAAATACCGGTTACTTCTGAAGAGATAAAAAAAGCCCTTGTTGATAGGAAGGAGAATGCATGATGGCAGAAAAGTATACCATTAAAGTAAATGGCATTGAAAGAACTGTAGAAGCAGAAACGGATACGTTACTTATTGATGTATTACGTGAAAAACTTGACCTCACAGGAACAAAACGAGGTTGTGATAATTCGACCTGCGGTTCATGCGTTGTCATTTTGAATGGTAAAGCGGTAAAAAGCTGTCAGAAAAAAATAGCTCAGGTGGACGGAGGAGAAGTGATTACGGTTGAAGGTTTATCGAGGGGGAAAGAGCTTCATCCTGTTCAAAAAGCCCTGGTTGAAGCGGGGGCAATTCAATGCGGCTTTTGTACTCCCGGTATAGCTACCGAGTTGGCTGCTTTGTTTGAAGAAAACCCTGATGCTGACGAAGAAACAATAATGAGAGCGCTTAACAAGCATCTTTGTCGTTGTACTGGTTACGAAGATATAAAAAACGGGGCTCTACTGGCGCAAAAGCTGATGAAAGATGAACGGTAATTCAATATACCAGAGTGGAGTGTTCGGAATGGTCGTTTTGTATTTTTCAACCGGAATGATAAAATATATCTCAGGGTCACGATTGGGAAGGTAACAATCATCTTAAAAAGGTTTTTTGCGAAGGTATTTCTGATTTCCGAGCAATTTAAAAAATGAGACTGCCTGCAGTTTATATTTCATCGATGCACCTTGATGCAGAACAGCTACCCCGTTCCTTTCCTTTAAAATAAAAGTTTTTCCAAATGCGATGTTTTAAAAGGCGAATAAGTTAATAAGTTAGTACGCAGGGTGCAAGCTTAAGGATCAGGAGGTGAAGAAGGATGGCCAAAATTACAGTTGAGGAAAAGGATCATATTTTGTTAGTCGGGCTCAACCGCCCTGAGAAAATGAATGCGGTTGATCCCGACATGTACCTTGAGATTGCAGCGGCTCTAGGGAAACTCCATCACGAGAATAATTTGCGATGCGGAGTGCTTTTTGCCCACGGGGATCACTTTACTTCCGGCATAGACATGATTAAATGGGTCGATATTTTCAGCGGTGGGACATATCCTAACTTGCCGGAAACTTCATGCGATCCCCTCGGTTTTGACCGGGACAAGTTGCTCGGAAAGCCCCTGGTTATGGCGGTGCAGGGTATCTGTTATACTATTGGTATTGAGCTAATGCTGGCGGCTGATATCCGGGTTGCTTCAGCAAATACCCGCTTTGGACAGATTGAAGTAAAACGGGGTATTTATCCCGTTGGCGGGGCCACCGTGCGGTTGCCGCTGGAGGTGGGTTGGGGCGATGCTATGCGCTATCTTTTGACGGGAGATGAGCTAACGGCCGAGGAAGCATACCGGATCGGTTTAATCCAGGAAATAGTAGAGCCCGGGAAAGAGTTGGAAAAAGCAGTTGCCATCGCCGAAACCATCAGCGACCAGGCTCCGCTAGGTATCCAGGCTACTTTGCGTTCGGCTCGCATTACCCGTTTCGAGGGACCCCAAAAAGCGATTGATAGGCTTTTACCCGATTTGAAACCGATCATGAAGAGTGAGGATGCCCTGGAAGGGGTCCAGTCTTTTATCGAAAAGCGAAAGGCAAACTTCAAAGGCCGGTAGTCTCTATAGCCTGCTGTTGGGTGATAGGAGCGGCATGGTCATTACCAGCTAAATAAATGGTGGGGTGATAAATGTGCTTACTCGAAGAATGGCTGTTTCCCTCATTGTCGGCGCAATTCTCGGGGTAGTCTGTATTTTGGGAGCCCTGATCAGATCGGGAAGTGAACTGGGCGGGATCTACTTTTTTGCTTTCTGGTATAATCGCCTGCTGATGGGTTTTGTCATCGGTTTGCTGGACGGGCGTAAGGAACTGACCGTCCTGCTGATCAGGGGAGCACTGGTCGGCCTAGTGGTTTCTTTTGCCTTTTACAGCGCCACCGGATTCGGTGATTTGATGGGTTTTATTGTCGGGGCAGTTTACGGAATTATTATTGAGTATGTCGCTTATAAATATGGGCAAAGATAATGTTAATATAAATGTTTATGAAGCGATAAGGCATGCAGTCGGACTCCTCACATCCTATTTTCTATTTTCTACCCAGGCAGCGCAACCAGTTTTTTCCTTCGATCAAGTCGATGTAGATGTTCTTGAAACCGACTTCTTTCATCATTTGCTCAATCTGCCCCGGGAAATAGATGGTCATCTCTTCACCGGCCATGCATTTTTTATTTCTTTCTTCGAAAGCTTCTTCACCGAGGTACATTTCATTGATAATCAGAAAACAACCGTCTGATTTTAAAACCCGATGGACTTCTTTGAAAGACTGCAGGAGCGTGGGCCAGAAGTAGATGGTTTCCACCGCCACCACCAGGTGAAAAGACTCCTCCCTGAACGGCAGGTTTTCAACGCTGCCGTGGACAATTTCAACCCGCCCGCTGTCTATCAGGTGCCGGTTGTATTCAGCAGCCCACCTGACACAGTCTGGAGAATGGTCGATCCCGTAGACCTTTCCCCTGAAAGCCTGTCCGGCCAGCGAGGCCACGGTTCTCCCTCCTCCACATCCTATATCGAGAATGGTATCGGTACCGACTATCTGCACTTTTTTCCAGGCCCCAGTTTGTCAGGTGAAAGTGGCTTTCATTCATCTTCTCTACCACTTCTTTTCCCTTTGTGTCGGTCGGTTTGACATATTGACTTAATTGTTTATTATAGTTATCCATGAATAATTGCTTCCTACTTTCCCTAATCGGTATAGAGTTCCACATAGTTGCCGTGGACCCAGCCTTCCTTGCCTTTGGGAGTGATTACTTCCAGCCAATCGCCTTCCGTGCCGATTACATCAAGAACGGCTCCCGAGTTGAGGATATCGATGATCAGATAAGTAATTTCCGGGCCGCTGCGCAGGTTTAGATTGTCAGGCCCGGTAGTGACAATGACTTTGTCACCGGCGGCCGGGGTTTTTGATTCCGGGGCCGGTTCGGGCGGATTTTCCAGAAGAGCGACGACCTGATCAATATCTGTGGGATAAAACAGCATTTCCGGGGGATCGCCGCTTTCGTCTGCTTCAACGGTTATTGATACCTCCGGTTCTTCATTTTCGGCTGCGTTGAAATGCTGGTAATAAGCGGCCACAATAAGCAGTTCAGCTGCTGAAGCAAGGGCGCTGTCAGCCTGTTCCTGCTTCGCGACCAGGTAAAATTCTCTAAATGAGCTGTCGTGGCTTAAATCGAGGATATAGGGAAACTCCTGACCGTCTTTGATGGCGGCAATTTTATCTTCCAGGTTATCCACTGCTTCCTCCTGCAGCATTTTTTTTGTTCCGGGTGACATGGCGTAACTCAGTGTATTTTTATCGAGCCAGTTTATTTCACTTACGCCTTTCTCTTCCACAGCTTCAGCAATAATTGCATCGATATCCTGGCCAGTAAAAAGGGCTGCCGGCAGAATGATTTGCACTTCCTCTTCAGCCGGGGTAAATCGGTCTGTTAACCAGAGGAAGAGGCCGGTCTGCCGGCGGCTGCCGACAAACAGGAATATGCTAATAGCCACGATAATTAACATCAGGAAAGCAAGGGGTATCAGCCACCGCTTTCTTTCACCGGCTGTTCTGTCGGATCTCGGTTTCTTCCTGTAATCAGGTGTTTTGATTACGTCGTTATCTTCGTTTTTAGAGTGGAATTCGTTAAAATCATCCACTTTAACCACTCCTTCGGCGAATAGGCTTTAAACCGCCGGGTGAGCCCGGCTGCTGCATATATTAACTTATTCGCGACGAAAAGGAAAGCCCTCGTTCATAATCTGATTTGCCTTTGTTCCGCAAATAAGTTAATAAGTTAATACACAGGGTTATGATTGCTGGTTATTCCAACTCGAAGGCACCGGTGTAGAGCTGGTAATAACGGCCTTTTTCGGAGATCAGTTTTTCGTGATTACCCCGTTCGATAATTTGGCCGTCTTCGATTACCATGATCACATCGGAGTTCTGGACTGTAGAAAGACGGTGGGCGATGACAAATACTGTCCGGCCGTGCATGAGCTTGTCCATGCCTTCCTGGACTATAGCTTCAGTGCGGGTGTCGATTGAAGAAGTTGCTTCGTCGAGGATCATCACCGGGGGATCGGCCACAGCAGCCCGGGCGATAGAAATCAGCTGACGCTGTCCCTGGGATAGACTGCTACCGTCGCCAGTCAGTTCGGTCTGGTATCCGTGAGGCAACATTTTTATGAAGCTGTCGGCGTTGGCCATTTTCCCCGCTCCGATGCATTCCTCGTCCGTGGCATCAAGGCGGCCGTAGCGGATATTGTCCATGACCGTGCCGGAAAAAAGGTGCACATCTTGCAGAACCATTCCCAGGGACCGGCGCAGGTCGCTTTTTTTAATTTTATTGATGTTGATCCCATCATAGCGGATTTTACCATCAGCGATATCATAAAAACGAGTCAGCAGGTTGGTAATGGTCGTTTTACCTGCTCCGGTAGCTCCCACCAGGGCCAGTTTCTGACCCGGCTCTGCATAGAGGGTAATATTTTTTAAAACCAGTTCGTTTTCATCGTAGCCAAAGTCAACTTCATGAAAACGAACGTCTCCATGCAGTTCTGTATAGCTTTGCGAGCCGTCGTTATTGTAATTTTTCCAGGCCCAGTGCTCGGTCCTCTCTTCTGTTTCCACCAGGGTCCCAGTTTCATTTTTCACGTTGACCAGGGCAACATGACCATCATCAACCTCGCTCTGCTCGTCCATCAGCTTAAATATTCTTTCAGCCCCGGCCATGGCCATGACTACTGAATTAAGCTGCATGGTTACCTGGGCCAGTGGATTGATGAAACTTCGCGAAAGCTGCAAAAATGAGGCGATCATCCCCAGAGTCAGCAGGCCGGCACCGGCCAGGCTGACATTGGTGACACTACCTATAGCCAGGGCGCCGCCCACTATCGCAACCAGGACATAAAGAACGTAACCGAGGTTGTGGGTGATCGGCATCAGGATGTTGGCAAATTTATGAGCTTCAGTTGAATGGGCGGCCAGGATCTCGTTTTTTTCATCAAAATCTTCTTTGGCCACCTCTTCATGATTAAATACTTTTACTACCTTCAACCCGCTGATCATTTCTTCAACATAACCATTGACTTCGCCGAGAGATTGCTGCTGCTTGATAAAGTAGGAACCGCTTTTACCGGCAATGAAACCGACAATGCGCAGGGCAAGGTAGGTAAATCCGAGCACGAGGATAGTCAGCCAGAAGCTGAGGTAAAGCATGGCCAGCAGGACGGAGGTCATAGTTACAAGAGCAGCAAAAGTCTGGGGCAGACTCATCGTCAGCATCTGACGCAGAGTATCGGCATCATTGGTATAGTAGCTCATAACATCTCCGTGGCTGCGGCTGTCAAAAAAACGGATCGGCAAAGACTGCATGTGGCTGAACATGTCATCCCTGATTTTTTTCAGCACGCCCTGGGCAATGTCGACCATAAGCCAGTTATAAAAAAGAGTGGCCAGGGCACCGCTGGTGTAGATGATTCCCATGATTATAATTACCCGGAAAAGGTTGGAGAAATCAGGTTCAGCTTCCAGCAGCATGGGGGTGATATGATCATCAATCAGTGTCCGCAGGAAAAGGGCTGAAATGGCCAGGGTTAATGAACTGATGACAATGCAGATTACCACCAGGATCAGCTGATTTTTATATCCTGCCATGTAAGAGAAAAGCCTTTTCAATGTAGCCGGGTTTATCTTCCGCAGATCCGGTTTTCCGGGAATACGGCCGTGGGGTCCCATCCCTTTAGGCAATGAGTTTGCCTCCCTTCACCTGCGATCGATATACTTCGCGGTATATATCACTTTTTTCCAGCAGTTCTTCATGGGTTCCGACAGCGGTAATTCTGCCGTCGTCCATAACAACGATTTTATCGGCACCTTCAACTGAGGTGATGCGCTGAGAAATGATCAGCTTGGTAATATCGGGCATTTCCTGCCGCAGGCTGTGGCGCAGGAGGGCTTCCGTACCGGTATCGACAGCACTGGTAGAATCGTCAAGTATGAGGATTTTCGGTTTTTTCAGGAGAGCCCGGGCAATGCAGAGGCGCTGTTTCTGACCTCCAGAGAGGTTGGATCCGCCTTGTTCAATATGGGAATCGTACTGCTCCGGCAGGCTGCGGATAAAATCGTCAGCCTGGGCCAGTTTGCAGACCCTGATCAGTTCTTCGTCATTAGCTTCCCGGTTGCCCCAGAGCAGGTTTTCTTTTACTGTTCCTGAAAACAGGATATTTTTCTGCAGAACCACCGCTACCTGGTCACGCAGGCTCTGGAGGTTGTAATTACGCACATCCACTCCACCGACCAGGATCCGCCCTTCAGTAACATCGTAAAGCCGGGGGAGCAGCTGGACCAGGGTGGTTTTGGCTGAACCGGTTCCCCCGATTATGCCCACCGTTTCGCCTGATAAAATGGCCAGGTTGACATCTTCCAGGCATTTTTTATCGGTCTCCCTGCTGTAGCGGAAGCTGACATTTTCGAAATAGATTTCACCATTGGCTACAGTATGGACAGAGTTTCCCCTGCTGCTAAGATCGCTTTTTTCTTCAAGTAGTTCGGCAATCCTTTCTGCCGAGGCGCGTGAAATGGTAATCATTACCATAACAAAAGATAGCATCATCAGGCTCATCAGGATTTGCATAGTGTAAGTCATCAAACTCATTAGCTGGCCGGTGCTCAGGCCAAGAGCCGGGTCATTTCCACTGACAACGATTACCCGGGCTCCGAACCAGGAGATTAGGAGCATGGATGCGTACATGGAAAATTGCATCAGAGGCATATTAAAAGCGACTATTTTTTCTGCCAGGGAAAAATAGTTATAGATAGACTGAGAGACAGCCCCAAATTTTTCCTTTTCATGTTCCTCGCGGTTAAAGGACTTAACGACCCTGATACCCCTCACGTTTTCCTGGACGATTTTATTGAGACGGTCATAGGTTTTAAAAACTTGCCTGAAAAGGGGATAAGCTTTGGTCATGATTATATAGAGACCGAGACCGAGGAACGGGATCGCTGCCAGAAAGATAAGCGACAGTCGGGCATTAATGCTGAAAGCGGCGGTCAGGGCAAAAATCATCATCAGGGGGCCACGGGCAGCCATACGGATAATCATCTGGAAGGACTGCTGGACATTGGTTACATCGGTTGTCAGCCTGGTGATAATGCTGGAAGGTGAAAACTTGTCGATGTTGGAGAAGGAAAAGGTTTGAACATTGTAAAACATGTCCCTACGCAGGTTTTTAGCAAAACCGGCTGCAGCAACGGCTGAACTCCTGCCGGACAGCATACCGAAAAAGAGAGAAATCAGGGCCATGAAAAGCAGCGCCAGGCCCAGCCTGAAGATCACGGCCATATTGCCTGCATCTATCCCGAAATCGATTAGGCTGGCCATCAGGAAGGGGATGGATACTTCCATGATTACTTCACACATAACGAAGAGTGGAGTTTTTATGGTTTCTTTTTTATATTCGCGCAAACTTTCCGCCAGGCTTTTAAACATTTTTGCCAACCTCCAAATCTACAAACCGCACCCTGTGTATTAACTTATTAACTTATTGACTGTATGCGGATTTTTTCTTCTACTTTGTCGTTATTTCGGGTCAGATAGTCAATTATCCAGATGTTCGTGCCGGTGATGTTTTTAACATACTGAAAACTGGGCAGGCTTTCAACAGAGCGCCTGAATAGATAGGCCAGGGTTTTCAGTTCCATATTTACTGTATTTCCGGTCATTGGGCGCTTCCCAAAATATTGTTGCGTATCCAACTGTTTAACATGCAATATATTATCTCCTCTTTTTCTTCCTGGCAACTCCCAATAGCATTTGAAACCATCGCATCATATTATGACACACTGAGCACAAACTGTTCAACTTGTTCGTATCGATTAAGTTAGAACCAGCCATTGCTTATTGGTCATCCCCCTTATATTTTATATTTATTTCCTCTGGATCTACTAACAATTCACCGGAAATTTGCTGTTTATTGCCGGAAGGATGGAATCGTTAACGGATCGGGCTTGATGAAAGGTGCAGTATTATTGTACAGTGGGAAGCCTCTTTTAGTAGTTCTACCTCAAAGGTCGATCAAAATGATATCCTGAATGAAACTGTATCACCGATAAAGGAACTAATTTGTGAATCATGTGTTTTAAAGGGTAATTACCCAAATAAATCTTGCCCCGGATTATTTAATGATGTAAAATAGCAAAGGTATTGTTTTTTATTTAAGCATTTAAGTAAATATTTGATCATCTTGGAATGGCTTGCTTACACCGATGGGTTACCAATAAGCAACTGTGATTATAAATCAATGGTAGAAAGGAATGAGCATTGTGGCAAAAGTGAATGTAGATGCAGGTGCGTGCGGATATATGACAAAAATTGAAGCAACTCCAAATGGTGGTACGGAGGTAAAACTGGATATTGTGAGTGATTGTCCACATGTGCAAGCGCTGGCGAAAGAGTATAAAACAGCTGATGGGATGAAAGAAGTACTTGCTCCTTTTGGCGAAGGAAAACTTTTTGAGAGCGCCAAAAAACATATCAAACATGCGGCCTGCCCGGTTCCGTCGGGGATCATGAAGGCAATCGAAGTGGCTTCCGGACTGGCTTTGCCCCGTGATGTAACCATAAAGATTGAAAAATAAAAGGGCAACTTAACCGCCTCAGCATCTATAGCGGGCTACAACTATTTTAAAACAGGCTGGCCCAAAAGAGCGACAATATTAATGGCATTAAAATAGTGATGCTGTACATGGTTCAGCAATTTAGTTATAGATCTTTCGAAGAAGCCAACGAAAAAATCAAGGCGATTGAAGAAATCTCAGAAGATCCGACCAGGCCCGGGAAATACAAGGGAGAAGAGAGTAAAATTGGAGAGTAAAGAAGAATGCCGTCAGAGATTAGAGAAACAATTGAATGAATGGATAAAAGAACTTGATAAACTGGGCAGCAAAGCTGAAGAAGCGGGTACTGAGGCGATGAAGAAGCTGCCTGAAAAGATGGCTGTTCTGGACAAAAAAATCGAGGGAGGAAGAGCAAAACTAAAAGAACTGGGTGAAATGAACGAAGATTCCCTGGAATCATTAAAGGAAGGGTTTGATACTTCCTGGAAATCACTGAAGAAAGGCTTTAAGGAAGCGGTAGAGCAGTTTAAGTGGGAAAAAGACGAAAAATAGGTTGTTTTGATCATGATCTGTGGAGACCATTTCAGCATCATCCAGTTTAGCTTTCGATCATATTAAGAAAGTTTTCCACCAGTACGGGATTAAAAGATGAGCCCCGGCCTTCCTTGAGTATGGCGAGTATCTTTTCGTATTTCATTGCTTCCTGGTAAGGCCTTTTACTGCGCAGGGCATCGTAGACATCGGCTATGCTGACTATCTGGCTGGCGATGTTTGGCCGCCAGTTTTTTTTAATTTTCGGATAGCCGGAGCCGTCGTACTTGATGTGGTGCTCAAGGGCTGCAATAATGGTTAATTTGGGGATATTTTTTTGGTAGCCGATGTACTGGGCTCCCTTGAGGGTGTGAGTTTCCATAATTGCTCTTTCGTCAGCATCCAGGGGGCCCGGTTTTTTAAGAATTTTATCCGGGATAAACATTTTACCGACATCATGCAGTAAGGCGGCGATCCCGATATCTTCAAGGTTTTTACCTGAAAAACCAAGGTAATCGGCAAAGCAGATTGTCAGCAGGGCAACATTGGTGATGTGAACGTAAGTATATTCATCCACTGATTTGATAGGAGCCAAAATTTTTAGAGGACTGATCGATTTGTCATAGATCTTGATAAATTCGGTAACAATCTTCTTTGCTTTGGTCGGGTCAGGCAGCTTGTTGTCCTGGACGTCCAGGTATATCTTTTTCAGTTCGGCTGCCGCCGTGTCATTAAAAGTAAGTAGTTCGGAGGAGCGGCTGTGTTCCCGGTTGTCAGCTTCCGCTGTTTCATCAAAGATCACTTTTCCGATCCTGATGTGATTGGTCACCGCAGCACCTGTTTTATCCGTGGCAACCAGGTTGTTTATAAACTGGCTAAGTTCCAGTTTTGA
>JAGYMW010000029.1 GCA_018400435.1 Bacillota bacterium
TTCTGACCTCCATTATCACACTCTCCTTTCCTTTTGTTCTACCGGCCCTTGAACATGGGGGGACGCTTCTCAAGGAAAGCCCGGGCCCCTTCTTTTTGATCTTCAGTGTCGCATAGCTCAGCAAAAAGAGAGGCTTCTGTTTTTTGCCCCTCGGCCAGGGTCTGCTCCAGTCCCCGGTTGATCGCCTTTTTGGCCAGGTTTACGGCCACGGGGCCGGCCTGCAATATTTTTTCGGCAATCTGGCGGGCTTTGACCAGCGCTTCACCGGCAGCGGTAAGGTGATCGGCCAGGCCGAGGCGGTAAGCTTCTACAGCATTGATCATTTCACCGGTAAAGATCATCTCTTTGGCCTTGCCCAAAGCAATGGTCCGGGGCAAGCGCTGGGTGCCGGCGTAACCGGGAAATATCCCCAGGGTCACCTCGGGTAGTCCCACTCTGGCATTATCAGCCATGACCCGTATATCGCAGGCCAGGACCAGTTCGAGCCCACCGCCAAGGGCATAACCGTTCACGGCGGCGATAACGGGGACCGGGCAGTCGGCAATTTTCTGATAGACCTGCTGGCCGCGGCGGCTGAGCTGTTCCCCGTTGGCACTGTTCAACTGCGGGAATTCGCTGATGTCAGCCCCGGCTACAAAAGCTTTCTCCCCGGCACCGGTAATAATTACTGCTCCCACACCGGCATCCACGCTCAGTTCATCAAAAGTAACCTCCAGCTGGTCGATCACCTCCCGGTTCAAGGCATTGACCGGCGGTCGGTCAATGGTCACTATTGCCAGGCGTTCTTCACGGTCAACCTGAATATATCCGGACATTTACAGATCCTCCTTTAAAATTTTTCAGGGACGCTCAAAGATCATGGCCATCCCCATACCGCCGCCCACGCAGAGGGCAGCCAGGCCGAGCCGGTTATTGCGGCGGGCCATTTCGTAGAGCAGGGTGACGATGATACGCGCCCCGGTACAGCCCACCGGGTGCCCCAGTCCCACCCCGCTCCCGTTCACATTGACGATTGTCCTGTCCAGCTCAAGCAGTTTCTCACAGGCCAGGTACTGGGCGGCGAAAGCTTCATTGAGTTCAATAAGCTCCATCCTATCAAGGGTCAAACCCGCTTTTTGCATGACCTTACGGGTGGCGGGAACCGGCCCGTAACCCATTAAATCTGGTTCTACACCGGCCCAGGCGTAAGAAACAATGCGGGCCAAAGGTTTTAAGCCAAGCGAGGCTGCTTTAGCAGCGCTCATGACCACAACTGCAGCCGCTCCATCATTCAGGCCGGAAGAGTTGCCTGCTGTCACTGTACCGTTTTTTCGAAAGACCGGTTTCAGCCTGGACATGGTTTCTATGGAAACATCGCGACGGGGATGCTCGTCGGTGTCGACTACAATTTCGCCCCTGCGGGAGGACACGGTAACAGGAACAATTTCTTCTTTAAAACGGCCGCTATCGATAGCCGCTATAGCATTGATATGGCTGCGGGCAGCAATTTCATCCTGTTCTTCTCGGGTTATACCGTACTTGTCAGCCAGCCGTTCGGCCGTTTCGCCCATCAGAATCTTATAAAAAGGGTCAGTGAGCATCTCCCAGAGATAATCAGTCATTTCCCCATGCTGGAGTCGCTGTCCCCAGCGGGCCCCCTTCAGTACATAGGGGGCCGTGCTCATCGATTCGACTCCCCCTGCCACGACAATCTCGGCATCGCCGAGCACAATTTCCTGGTAGGCTGAGGCAATGGCCTGCATGGCCGAGCTGCACTGGCGCTGGATGGTAAAACCGGTGGTTTGGACCGGAAAACCGCATTCCAGGAGAATGCAGCGGGCGATATTCGGCTCGTCGCTGCGCTGGCAGCAGCAGCCGAATATAACTTCTTCCACCTGCTCTTTCTCCAGGCCTTCAGCACGGCAGACCGCTTCTGCAACAGCCGCTTTTCCAAGCTGCAGGGCGGGAACCTCGCGGAAAACACCTCCGAAATCACCCACGGGGGTGCGCACTGCGCTGACAATCACTACTTCTTTCTGCATAGGCCACCTCCACAATTTTGATCCAGCCTCGGATTTTTGACTAGTGTATTACAGTTCGTCTACTGCAGTTATTCTTCTTAATAGATAAACCAATAAATTAGGAGAAACATACATTTCTGTTCGCCCGGCCGTGGTAGCCCGCTTCTTTTTTATCAAAGTTGGGCGGGTCAAAAAAATCATCTATTTCCGCAAATAGAGTCTGCTTTTGGCTAACAACATGCCGCTGAAAATATTTTTTTAAAAAGGCAGGCCGCAATGGGCCTGCCCTGGTGCAGTTCATACCTGTGTTGTCTTTAAACGATTCGGGTGATTATCGGCCCGATTCATGATTACAGCTTCGGAGGGGGATAGATACCGGCCCGCTCAACAATCTCGGGGACCTTTTCTTCCCAGGCGATGGCCATGATATGGACTCCGGCTACCCCTTCAATTTCTTTCAGCCGCTGGATGGTCTCCACGGCAATAGTCAGGCCTTCGGCCTTTTTGTCTTCGGCTCCCTTCATCCGATCAATCAGAGCATCGGGAATGGTAATCCCGGAGACGTTGTTTTTCATGTACTTAGCCGCGCCGAGCGACTTTATGGGGGTAACTCCCCCGAGGATGGCTATTTTCTTATGCAGGCCGCGTTCTCGGACTAATTCCATGAAACGCTCGAAACGATCCAGATCAAAAATGCACTGGGTCTGGATGAATTTGGCTCCGGCCCGCACTTTCTTTTCAAGCCGGGTAACCCTGTATTCAAAGGGATCGGCAAAGGGGTTTTCCACTGCGCCGAGGAAATAGTCGATATCGCCTTCCACTTCATCGCCACCCATAAATTTCTTCTCATCACGCATATCCTTCAGGCCTTTGAGTAGCTGTATGGAGTCGATGTCGTAAACACCCTTCGAACCTGTTTCGTTACCAAATTTCTGGTGATCTCCGGCTATGCAAAGAATGTTCCTGATACCCAGGGCATAAGCACCCAGCACATCGCTCTGGATGCAGATCCGGTTCCGGTCACGCACAGTGATCTGGATTATCGGTTCGATACCCATCTGGATCAGGGTTGCCCCGCAGGCAATACTGGAAGTGCGCACAATGGCTGTCTGGTTGTCGGTTATATTGCAGGCTACGACATGGTTGCGCATTCCTTCGGCATTTTCTTTGAATTCAGTAAGATCGGCCCCTTTTGGCGGGCCGAGTTCGCCAGTTGCAACAAATTGTCCACTGTTGATTGCTTTTTCCAGATTGCTAACCGCGGTCAATTTTAACATCCTCCCTTACTGTGGTTCTGGCTCCCCCGTGATGCGATGTCGACCAGTCTTTCGGAGGCTCAATTTCATCCAGATCTGATAGCCGTCCATATTCAGTCAGGCGCTCAATGATAAGGTGCCAGGCACAGTCCACATCCTTGCCCAGCTCGCACTTACCGTCGGCCGACCCACCGCAGGGACCGTTGAGAATACTCTTGGCACAGCGGGTAATGGGGCAGATACCCATGGTCTTATGGAGAACACAGTTCCCGCAACCGACACAGCGTTCGACCCACTCCCCCTGTTCCGCCGGATAACCCATCGAGGTAGTGTTCAAACCAGGGAACACACGCAAAGATGGATCCCTTTCAATAAGAACCTGCACTCCCACACCGCAGGCAAGTGAAAGGATCGCATCATATTTCTTCAGTTCGTCAAGAACTTCGTCGATCATTTCAAACTCACACTGCCGTTCAATGGAAAATACGTCTACTACACCGTCAATATTTTCTTTCTTGCGGTGTATGCGGAGAAGCGCCGCTGTCTCTTCCGCTTCCTTCTGGCCACCGGCCATACAAACGGCCACGCAGGAATTACATCCCAAAACCAGGACACGTTTGTACGGAGCGACCATGGCAGCGATTTCTTCAAGCGGCTTACGTTCCGCGATAATCATACCTTCACCTTCCTTCCCAACAAATAAATATACTGTTATAACCGCCGTGGCGGTTGACTTACCGATTACGGTTGATGAAAACGTTGACAAATGAGTCACAATAGATATCTTTATTCAGCAGGATACGGGCGGTAGCAATGGCAGACATCAATTCGTTGTCATTGGCATCGACAATTCCGGCATCCAGCCCGTTAGCCATGGCCATGACAGCAAAAGTACGGTTAATAAGGTCACGGTTCTGGGTCCCCTGGGAAATATTGCTCAATCCGATCACCGTCTTCGGTGACGGATCGGAAATCAGTTTAATTTCACGCAAAGTGCGCATAACTTCCGGTCCATGATCCTGGGCCACATTGCAAGGCAAAGTGAGGGGATCAATATAGAGCATCTCCGGAGAAAACCCTAATGAATCTGCTGTGGCAACCAGTTCCGCTGCCAGGGCAATTCTGCTGTCGGCATCCTTCGGAATACCTTCTTCGTTCATGGCCAGGGCGACCACTTCGGCACCGTACTGCACGGCCATGGGAAAGACACGTTCCATCTTGGGCATTTCCGCTGGCACCGAATTGATCATGGCCGGTTTTTTACACAGCTTTAGTCCTTCTTCGATGGCGTCGTAATTGGTAGAATCCAGACAAAGCGGGAGATCGCTGGCTTCCTGGGTCACCTCAATCAGCCATTTCATTGCTTCAATCTTGTTTGGAGAAGCCGGTCCCACATTAAGATCGAGGTAATCGGCACCGCCTTCTTCCTGCCTGCGAGCCCATTCCTGGATCGGTTTGGGATCTTTTCCCTTGATCGCCTTGCCGATATCATTATACATGCCGTTAATACGCTCGCCGATGATGATCATTTAAAAACCTCCTTTTAATAGCTGTTATCCTGCATCAAGTCGTCGATTTGCTTTTCGATGATTTTGAGAGCCTCGGGGTGACGCATAACCAGCATATCGATCCCCGACTGCAGGTAAGCCATCGCCGTGGTCGCTTCCCAGAGAATGCCGCGCTCTTCCTGCTCACCCCAGCCTGGTTCATCCTCGGTGGGGGTGATCGCTTCCTTGGTCCGCCACACCTCGGAGCCAATATTGCCGATCATGGGCATGCCCAGCATCTTATCGCCCTGCAGGGCGCCATTGCGGGCTCTTTCCATGATAGAAAAGGAATATTCAGCCCCGTAGCCAAGAGCAGCTACGGTCGGGTCAATGATAATCCGGTTGGCCATAGCCGTGCTCATCTCGATGATCAAAATATTCAGCTGCTTGCAAATGTTGATATCAATCGGCGAAGAAGCAATAATGTTGTGCTTGTTAGCCATACAGGCACTGTTAACCGCTTTATAGTTTTCCAGTTCCGCCACTCCGAGGAGCAGGTTTTCCCCGGCAGCCGCTTCGGCAACAGGAGCATAAATGAGGTTGTCCTTTTCCGGCTTGCCGCAGCCAATTACAATCAGGGGTACCCCAACCGCCTCCAGAACTTTTTTAACTGCAACCGTACAGTCCTCGGGCGAAGCATCGTTGATATCGGGATCGGCTCCTGCCAGGCGAAGTTGAATCAGGTCTGCCCCGAATTCATTAACACATTTTTTAGCCCATTCACCCGGATCGTTCCAAACATCACCATAGAATTTTTCAAAGAAGGGCGGCCATTCCGTCGGAGCAGTATCCCACACTTCAAGGGCCATCACCGGCCGGTTCGGCGTTTCTCCTTCAAAATGGAGATAAGGGAGTGATGTTTCACCACCAACGGTAATGGTATGGCTTCGAGTACCACCTTCTTCTTTGGTAGCGCCCAGGACGACCTCGCCTACTTTACTTCTGTATTTTTCCTTTAGTATTTCTACAGCCATCTAAATTCTCCTTTCGTTCAATATTTCTCGATGAAAGGGTTTTATCCCTCTACCACAACGGCATTTTTGAACACCGCTGCTTACATGGCAAATCTGATTTAGGCGAATTTTTCCTTGGCAAACTTGTTAATACCGGAAGCCTCACGCGGACCGACCATAACTTCCCATCCGCCCGATTCTTCCTCCAGTGATCCCTTCAGAACGGCAACGTAGCCCGGCAGAATCAGGGTATGGCGTTTTACATTTTCTTCGGCTCCCGATTTCTTCAAGGCTTCGGCAATAATTTCCGCCGAAAACTTGTTGTCGGCATAAGCCGTGAGAACTGAGGTGCCGGCTGTATCGACGGAAAGAATCCAGCTCGGGATACGGGTGGCTTCTATTTCTCCTTCAACGAGGAAGTAGGTTAGGGAAAAATTGGTAGTGATGTAAACAGGGGAATTTTCGTCAGCATCGCCAACGGCGTTCAGTTTCGCTTCAACAGCCACCGGTTTCTGCGGGTCGGTGTAGATATTCTGACGCCAGGAAAGGAGCGGCAGCAGTTGCTGCTTCTCACAGGCTTTCATAACCACCACATCGGCATACTTGCTCAAATAAACACCGGCCTGGATCACTTCTTCCCGCGGATCGTCCTTGGAAGTGATGGCAAAAACCGGGTAGCCAAAGGGGCGGAACTTTTTGCGGACCGCCAGGCGGCGGAACTGGGTCAGGTCAGCCAGCGCTTTGCTCGTTTCCCGCGCCCCGCTGTCCAGGACAAGCTCCTTGTAACCAAGGGCCACCACTTTTTCCACCAGTTCGGCAGTTTCATGCAGATCTTTACCTTTTAAAACGAGTGGGCACTCCTTGCCTTTGGCCAGCTCGGTCATTTTTTCATAATTATCAGCCGTTGCCGCCCACAGAAGAGGCTTGCGGTCCGCCACAACATCCAGGGCAGCTTCCATGACAGCCGGATCTTCAGTAAGCAAAACCATCGCCTTTTCCGTTTTGCCAGCCACTGTTTCGACCGCTTCTTTAAATTTGGCCGCATCACCGGAGTCACATTTAACGGCAACCATATCGGTTACATAATCGAGGCCAACACGGTGAAATTTGAGATCTTCGAATTTTTCCACCTTGGCAGCGACATCTTCGGTGTCGCTGATCAAAACGGCTAAGCCTGTGGGGTGGAAAAAGCGCTTATCATGACGGAATATTTCTGTTTCTTCCCCAAGATCGACAACGTGATCACCCGTGCCCACCTTGACCAGCTTGATGGGAGGTGCCGAAGCTGAATCGAGGGCCTCCTTCGCTTCATCGCTGACATAAGGACAGGCATCGAGTGATGCTTTACCGGCTGCAAGAGCCATGGCAAATGCCAGGCAGGTCGGGGAACCGCATTCTTTACAATTAGTCTTGGGCAAATGCTTGTAAATTTCCAAACCGGTTAAACCCATTAACTATCTACTCCTTTCTTTACCATCTTGTATAAGGAAAGGCTCCGGCTTCATCGTCGCCTCCACCGAAGCTTTTTTACGATCATGTTATATCAACGACTCCATGGTCAGGGCCGGGTGGCCTTTTTCTTCAAGGAACGGCAAAATTTCTTCTGAGCTCGATCCTACCGTTTCGTCGGCAATCTTGTCGACGAAGTCGGCTCCGAGGCCAGCTTCTTCGGCCCGATTGCGCAGGTCTTCGCCGAGCGATTCCTTCAGCTCGGTGGGCATCCAAACCACCCTTCCAAGGCCACCGTCACCGCTGATGAACTTCTTGCTCAGCACATAGGATCGACCGTGACCCATGAAGCCCGGAGTTTGTACCCCGCCACCAACAGAACCGGCCAGGGTGGAGAAGGTCATCCCCACCGGGGTGTCTCCACCATATTCACGGGTGGTGATCATAACCCCGTTTGCCTCGGGAACAATGGCCATAATACACTCGAAACAGCCGCAGGAAGTCATGGGCCGATCCATGAAGCTGTACATCGAGCACTCCTCGATAGTCCGGTTGGAGTTCAGATATACATATTCATTAGTCGACTCCCAGATCCCTTTTTTCTCATCAAGTAAACCTGTCTTTTCGACCGGCCGGTTAGGACCGGTGGTATCAATTTCGTAGGCAGCCTTGGCATCAAGCCAGCTGACCGCCCCGCAGAGGCCGGGCCGCTCGGGGGTAACAATGCAGACGTGGTTGGGAGCAAAAGACTGGCAGAGAATGCAGGAGTAGAAAACGTCTACCGCCTCATCGGTAAGGCCCTTGAGGCGCTCATCGCGGGCACTGTAGAAAGTCCGGGCCCTTTCCAGCTCTTTTTCCACCAGCTCGGCATCGGTAATCAGGGTTACCTGGACGCGGTCGACGATTGAGGGAAATTCATCCTTCTGCTTGGCTACAACCAACTCGCCAAAGTGGTGAATTTTGAATCCCTTGGCCGCGGCATCCTTGCTGATTCGCATCCATACCGTGTCACGCTGGGCCATGTGCCAGATTCCTTCGCCGTAATTAACGAAATCGTGCATGCGGCGTTCAAGAACCCCCTCAAAGTCCTGCTGCATCTTGTGCCCAAAAATCTTCACTACAATGCCGAGGGGAAGTGATCCTCCTTCTTTAACATCATCAAGTTCGGGACCAATTACCTCGATCTTGCCGTCCTCGATCTCGTCTTCTCCGACCATCTCCACAAGTTCGAAGGCGGTGGTCCTTCCGCCGCCAAATTCAATCCGCATATCGTTCTTGCGGATCACCTCACCCTCAAAGGCAGGGCCAACGGTGATGGGTACCGGGATATCAACAATCTTGATCTTAATCCCGCGGATTTCCATGATCACCTTGACCATGTCCTCGTAATCAGGATGCGAAATGTACCAGTTCGTGATCTGCTCGTCTTCGGGTAGCTCCTGGTCGGTAATGACGGGGAATCCAAGGAAGATGGCCGCGAAGTGGGCCGCCACCTGGACTTCGTCTATCTCGCCTAGATGGATGACAAAAGCACGTACCCGGCGCCGCTGATAATCGCGGGCATTTTCGCGTTCTCCGGGCGGGATTCCACCGAAGGACATACCGGCCCTCAGGGCATAGTTAACGGCATGGATTATCTGGGTGAAGTTCCCTGTGGGGAAAGCAATGAAATCGATCCCCAGTTTGCAGCCGGCTTCGATAGCCTGCTCCACAACCTGGTTGCAGAGGAAGATCATGAAACCCTTACTCTGCAGATCCATGATTATTTCACCGACCGCTTCCGAGGACTTGCCCCGTCCCATAATTACGGCCTGGCCTGGAATGGTCCAGTCAACCAGAAGAATACCGTAACGGCGGACAACCGGGTCGCCCAAAAAGCCGGTCCACGGCTCTACATGAGGCCGGGCCCCGTTTAAATAACGCAGGGCATCGATAATTTCAGCGGCATAAGCAGCCGCTTCGCCGCAAAGTCTGGCATTGTTAAAATTCAATTCCTCGTAGATCTGCTTGCGCTTTTCATTTAGGATCGGGGGCAGATCGCCGAGTTTTTCAACTGCTTCGCCGCTTAAAGCGCGGATAACAGGCAGGTAGTATCCGGTGTCGGGGTAGTTAACTTTTTGATCGGGCCCGTAGCGCCGGATCGCCTGGTTAAGCAATATTTCAGCATAGCTGGTGGCAATTACCGCCCCATCATATGCCTTTTTAAATAGTTTTAACGGTGGATTGGACTCGTCAACGGCTCCATCGAAGATCTCGTCGAAGGATTCCTTCCATTCCCTGGCCAGTACACCGTCCAAGCTGCTGGATTCAGCCATTATTTATACCTCCTTAACGATTGATATTTTTACCAACCTGCAGAAATGGATTCTGTTTCATATTTTTCCATAGCCTGACGGTGCACCTTCATTTTCCAGGTGCGGTCGTCCAGCGCGTATAGCAATTTCTCAACGGCTTTATGGGGATCTTCCTCCCACATGAAATAACCGCCGTAAACATCATCGGCAATCTGTAAAGCAATTCCGTTTACCAGATCGCTGCCGGTGATATAAGGATAAACGCCAACATGGGTGGGCATACCCAGGGTGACACACCAGCTGCCGATAGCAACCGCTTTTTCGCTCATCGCTTCGGGAGCGGAAGCGGCATAGGGAACTTTCGGAGTGTCTACACCCCACTGCCTGGCCATGGCAGTCATCAGATCATAAGCCCGGCTGTTGTCCACACATGAACCCATGTGAAAAACGAGAGGCAATTTTTCCTCCAGTTTATTGGCTTCATTGAGCCTGCCCAGGAAAGCTTTCAAACCGTCACCGGCATATTCTTCAACCGCTTCCCAGGTCATCATGCCCGCCTTGGCATAAGCCCCGGCGGCACAACCGGTAGCAACCATGAAGACATTGTTCCGGGCCAGATCCTTGGCCATTTCCAGATGGTTGTTGTCGTGAATCCGCTTCAGGTTGTTACAACCACAAAGCAGGACAACTCCCCGCAGCTCTCCGGATTCGATAGCATCAGTAAGGACCTTGATAGGAGTATCGGGGTTAACAGCGGAGAAAAGATTGAGAATCGCCTCTACGCTGAAGCCGGCTACCACCTTGTGCTTGATCTGGGGAATATTAATCCGGTCCGGGTTCCTTTCCTTATAGGCAGATATGGCCAGGTTAATTACCTCTCGGGCTTTTTCATCAGCCCTGTCTTCCACAAAATCGACGTGATAGGCACCCGGTATTTTCACGTTAACAGAAGTGGTAATTATCTTGGTGTGGAAGCATTCCGCAACAGCCCGGATACCGGGCATGATGCACTGAATATCAACAACCATGGCATCAAGGGCACCTGTCATTATTGGTAATTCCTGGGAAGTAAAGTTGGTTAACACCGGGACCCCCTGGCGCATGAGTACCTCGTTGCCGGTGCAGCAGATTCCGGAGACCTTGATGCCCTTGGCACCCACTTTCTCAGCGTCTGCCCTCATTTCCCGAGCGGCCCTGACAATCATTTCACTGAGAATCGGGTTGTGCCCGTGCACGGCAAGATTGACATAATCCTTGTCCAGCACCCCCAGGTTGGCTTCCGAAACAACCGGTTTGGGTGTGCCGAAAATAATATCCGAAAAATCGGTAGCGATGTGTTCGCTTCCGAAGTCGGCTACCGAGGTTTTTAAACCCTGGAAAACCAGGTTTACCGGGTCGGCGTCCATCCCCACGTGGGTCTGGGCAATGTTCTCACCAATTGTGCCGAAAACACCCCGCGGCATAATATTGCACGCTTCGAGCTTATTAACTCGTTCTTCGATAATCGACTTGCTAAGCCAGGTAAAGGGTTTTTCATGAGCCCCTTCAAAGCGGGTCAGGTCTTCCTTGGCCAGTTTAACCAGATCTTCAAAGACTTCTTCATCGTTCTTGCCTTCACGCTCCACTCCGACCCGGTCTGCTACGGCATAGAGCTTATCTTTATCCATGATCGTGTAATCCTCAGCCTTACCCTGGACCATCATCTCGCCGACATGGGTCATGTGGCGGGCGTGATCTGCATGGGCGGCACAGCCTCCGCACATCATCCGAATCAGGTTACGGGCAACAATAGTGTAATCATGCGCTCCGCAGATGCCTTTGCTGGCTTTCTTGGTGATTCTGCAGGGGCCCTGCAGGCAAATCCGGCAGCAGATACCCTGTTCACCAAAGTTGCACTGGGGTTGCATTTTGACAAAGCGTTCGTAGCTTGTTTCGATCTGACCGTTACTGCTGTTGGCATCGATAACAGACAATGCAGCGAGGTCAGCTGTCCTTCTGTTGTCAATTTTCTTCTTTTCGTCAGACATTTAGTGATCTAACCTCCTTTAAGTGTTGAGATAAGATTCAAGTATTGATATAAGATTCAAGTATTGATATAAGATTTTTTGCGGTGGGTATACAGTTCGTCAGCGACAATTATTTCCTCAGACATAAGCTGTCTCCGTGCTGATCATTTATTTGTATAAAATAAATGGTTAGGTAAAACAAAAGACGGTAGCTGAATCACCTCCCGCAGGCCATTTCATATATTTTTTCCAGTCCGGGTAAAAGATCGGCCATAGATGAAACCAGGCCTTCGCCACGGCGGGCTCTATCCAATACGTTTTCAGAAAAAGGAATCATGCCGGTGAAGCGTTCGCGTGGAAGAGAATTTACGAGGTAAGCCCGATCTTCTTCGGTGCGGATTTTATTCCCGACGAACAAAACCTGTTCAATTTCAAGGTCGGCACAGAGATGGTCGACTGCCCGGGCAGTACTCACTCCGGCCCGGCTTGGTTCGACCACTACCAGCATGGCCTTGATACCCCGGGCAGTCCCGCGGGTCAGGTGTTCAATGCCGGCGCTCATATCGAGAACAACCGCTTCAGGTCGATCGAGCAGCATAGTGGTTAGAATAGCGTTCAGAAATGAATTTTCTTTGCAGTAGCATGCCGATCCACCCTGCTTTAGCCCCCCCATCTTCAGGAACCGAAGGGCCCCTTCTCGCAGGGTATAATTGTCAAGAACATCGTCAACATCAGGGTTAAGATCGACAAAAGAACCCCCGCCAGCGTTCTTGGCCGAAATTACATCCTGCAGCTCGATTAGGGGACGCAGGTTATCAACTTTTTCCGGATCCAGGCCGAGGACGAGTCCCAGGTTGGCATCGGGGTCGGCGTCGACTGCAAAAACCGGCATTTGGTGAAGGGTAAAACAACGCACTAGCTGGGCGGATACCGTTGATTTTCCGGCTCCGCCTTTGCCGGAAACAGCAATTTTCAAAACAGACACCCCTTAACAGGGCAAAAAAATACACCCCTTTTAGATTAGATTTGATTATGGCGTTTTATTCGACAAAGTATGAAAAGAATCCTTTGTCAGAATTAAAGTTGATACATTCATAATATTTACACAAAACCCTCCCTGCAGGGAGGGTTTTTCTTTATTTTTATTTTTTGCTGAATACAAATCCGTTTTTAGCATCCAAATTTACCTGCACCGTATCACCCGGAGTTATTTTACCCTGGAGGAGCTCCTCCGAAATGCCGTCTTCGAGGCGACGCTGGATTACTCTCCTCAACGGGCGGGCCCCGAATTTCGGATCAAATCCTTCCTTGAGCAACCTGTTCTTGACATCATCGGTAACTTCGACCCGCAGGCTGAACTCCTCGATACGCCTGTTCAATTCATTGAGCATAATATCAACGATCTTTTTGATATGCTCTTCGTTCAAAGCATGGAAAACTATTAGATCGTCTACCCGGTTCAGGAACTCGGGCCGAAAAGTCTTTTTCAGCTCATCCATAACCCGTTCCTTCATTTCTTCGTAATCGGCTTCCTCGTTTGAAGCGCCAAATCCCAGGGCCGTTTTGTTAAGCATGGTAGCTCCGACATTGGAAGTCATGATCACCACAGTATTACGAAAATCCACCGTTCGTCCCTTGCCGTCTGTCAGGCGTCCGTCCTCCAGGATCTGCAGCAACACGTTGAAAACATCGGGGTGCGCTTTTTCCACTTCATCGAGCAGGACCACTGAATAGGGTTTGCGTCTTACCTTTTCAGTCAGTTGACCACCCTCGTCGTAACCGATATAACCCGGGGGGGCCCCGATCAGCCGGGCGGCGGTATGTTTTTCCATGTATTCAGACATGTCGAGGCGAATAATTGCATTTTCATCACCGAACATCGCCTCCGCCAGGGTCCGTCCCAGCTCGGTTTTGCCGACCCCTGTGGGACCGAGAAAAATAAAGGACCCAATTGGCCGCTTGGGATCTTTCAATCCCGCCCGGGCCCGGCGGATAGCCCGCGCCACTGACTGCACCGCTTCATTCTGTCCGATAACCCTGCGGTGGAGAATCTCTTCCAGTTTAAGCAGGCGTTCCGATTCTTCCTCGGCAAGGCGTTTGGTGGGGATACCGGTCCAGCTGGATACGATATAAGCAACATCTTCTTCGGTAACCAGCGAAAGATCAGAAGCACCCACTTTCTGTTCCCACTCTTTCTTTTGCTCTTCCAGTTCTTCTTTTAATTTGTGTTCTTCGTCGCGCAGCTTGGCCGCTTTTTCAAATTCCTGGTTGCGAATGGAAGCCTCTTTTTCCGTCCGCAGGTTGAAAAGCTTCTCTTCCACCTTTTTCAGATCAGGCGGCACAGTATAGTTGCGGATCCGAACCCGTGAAGCAGCTTCATCAATCAGATCAATTGCCTTGTCAGGCAGGTAACGGTCTGAGATATAGCGATCACCAAGTTTAACCGCCGCTTCCAGTGCTTCATCGGTAATTTTAACCTTGTGATGAGCTTCATAGCGATCGCGCAACCCTTTAAGAATAGCAATGCTTTCATCGCGGGTCGGTTCGCCAACGTTTATAGGCTGGAACCGTCTTTCCAGCGCTGAATCTTTCTCGATGTGTTTGCGATACTCGTCCATGGTAGTAGCGCCAATGCACTGCAGCTCACCGCGAGCCAGGGCAGGCTTGAGAATATTGGAAGCATCGATGGCCCCCTCGGCGGCTCCGGCTCCGATCAGGGTATGGAGCTCATCAATGAAAACCATCACGTTACCGGCCTGGCGAAGCTCGGTCATCAACTTGCGCAGTCGCTCTTCAAATTCACCGCGATACTTTGTTCCGGCCACCACAGCCGCCAGTTCGATGGTTACCAGGCGCTTCCCGCTCAGGATTTCGGGCACTTTTCCTTCCATTATACGCTGGGCCAGGCCTTCGGCAATGGCTGTCTTACCCACTCCCGGTTCACCGATGAGACAGGGATTATTTTTTGTCCTCCGGCTCAGGATCTGGATTACTCTTTCAATTTCCTTCTCCCTGCCGACTACCGGATCAAGTTTACCTTCCTTGGCCAGGCGGGTCAAATCACGGCCGAATGTATCAACCGTCGGAGTCTGGGGGCCCGATTTATCGCTTGCGGCCGCCCTGGCCCCACTTTCTTCACCACCCAGAAGCTGAATGACTTCTTTGCGGGCCCGCTTGAGATCTATACCCATGTTGGCAAGAACCTGGGCGGCGATACCTTCTCCTTCACGCACCAGCCCAAGCATAATATGCTCGGTGCCAACATAGTTATGACCAAGGTTCTGGCTCTCCTCGATGGCCAGTTCAACAACCCGCTTGGCCCGCGGTGTATAGCTAATCCCCTGGTGGATTACCTTTTCTCCCTTCGGAGTGATCCGCTCCACTTCGCTGCGGACCCGGCTCAAATCGACAGACATATTCTGCAAGGCCCGCGCGGCTATGCCGGAACCTTCGCGGACCAGTCCTAAAAGCAGATGTTCGGTACCGATAAAATTATGGTTTAGCCGCTTGGCCTCTTCCTGGGATAAAACCAGCACCTGCTGCGCTCTTTCAGTAAATCTTCCAAACATAAACATTGAGTTCACCTCTTTGCAATCTGGTTGATGTTCGTTGTCCCTTCATTCTTTCATTTGGAACCGATGCAGGGCTTTCTTGATCTGCACCGGACGTTCCAGATTTCTTTCAGCGGTGCCGAGCTCTTTACCGGCCAGCAACTGCAGACAACCGGGCTGGATCAGCACCAGCAGTTCGTTTAACAGCTTATGATCAACTGTTTTAATCAAGCCGAGGTCGAAACCGAGCCGCAGATCTGAAATTAGTTGAATTGCTTCCTGCGAACTCATCACCTGGGCATATTTCAGCAGGCCCAGTGAGCGCCATGCTCTATCGGCCAGCTCCGCTCTTTTTTTGTCCAGCAGAGCCTGCCGGGCTTCCTGTTCCTGTTCGATAACCTGACGCATCACACTGTTAAGATTACCAATGATTTCATTTTCATTCTGACCCAGGGTAACCTGGTTTGATATCTGCACCAGGTTGCCCACAATTTCACTTCCTTCACCGTATAAACCGCGCACCGCCAGACCAACCTGCGAAAGGACTCCCAGGAAACGGTTTATCTGTCCGGTCATGATCAGCGCCGGTAAATGAAGCATAACGGATGCCCGCAGCCCGGTCCCGAGATTAGTAGGACAGGCTGTCAGGTAACCGTAACGCTCATCAAAAGCATAACGCAAAATATTTTCCATCTGATCATCACAGCGGTTGGCCTCCTCAAGAGCTTCTTCTGTCTGCAGTCCGGGCAGGATTATCTGAATGCGCAAATGGTCTTCTTCATTGATCATAATACTGACCGCTTCATCTCTGCTCAAAAGAACGGCCCCGTTTTTTACTCCACGGGCCAGCAGGGGACTGATGAGATGTTTCTCAACGAGAGCCTGTTTTCCCAGGGCTGACATTTCCTCCATCGGTTGAAAGGAAAAATCTATAAACCCATTCCGGCCGGATACCATATCACCGACCTGTTTTAATACATCAGCAGTTGTTTCATCCGCGGCGAGGCAGGGGAAAGGCTGCCCTTCAATATTTCTGGCCAGCCGCACCCGGGAACTGATCACAATGTCGTTGTCAGGACCGGTCCCTGCCATCCAGCGGCTAAAATTCAATGCTCCCTGTTTCAATTTTCTTCTCCTTTATCCAACAGGTCCTTTTGCCCCTCCTGCATCCTGGTTTCCAGATCTCTGATTTGATCACGGAGGACAGCAGCCTCTTCGAATTCTTCGTTCTCCACTTTCAATTTCAGTTTATCTTTAAGCTGCGCCAGTTCACGGCGTTGCTTGACCCTGCTTTGAACATGCAGGGGCACTTTTCCGGTATGAGCGGTTCCGGCATGTATTCGCCGCAGAAGAGGCTTCATGCGTTTTTCAAAAGCTTTATAACATTCACTGCAACCCAGCCTGCCCACCTGGCTAAACTGGGCAAAGGTCAAACCACAGGAAGGGCACTGCAAATTTGCCACGTCTTGTTCGTGACGGCTGTTCTGAAGGCCCTGCTCAAGAATACCGGCAAAAAATTGATGCAGCGAAAACTGTGGTTCAAAAGAAAAATCAAGTTCTTCTTTTTTTATTGCACATTTTTCACAAAGGTGAAGTTCCGTCTGCTTGCCATTGATATTTTTAACTATGTGGATCGTCGCCTCATTTTGCTGGCACTCCTGGCAAAGCATTTTTGATCATCTCTTCCTTTTTATTTGTTTCATTTATTTGTTTCAAAAGTTCAATCTCTAATAACTGACCTTTAGCAATTCTTCAAGAGCCTGGTTAAAAAGTATGCTCTGCAACTTTCTATAGTAGCTCTTCTCAATACCCGAAAGACGGTATGGTTCGTCGTGAATAACCACAGCCAGTAAACTGTATTCACGCCTGGAAATTATCTTTTCATCAGCCATGCGCTGCAAAAGCTGGCGTACTTTCAGCGGTTCAAATCCTTCTTCCCGATGAACATGCAGGGCTTCCCGCCAGGATCCGGCAATTTCCGGCTTGATGCGGTATATACGGATGCAACCGCCACCACCGCGGCGGCTTTCCACCAGGTAACCTCTTTCCGGCGAAAAACGCCGCTCCAGGACATAATTAATCTGTGAAGGAACACAATCAAACTTTCCGGCAAGTTCCCGACGCCTGATTTCGATAAATTTTTTCGAACTGAGGGCCAGTAACTTTTTCAGGTATTCTTCTATATAATCGGTCAAGTTGGGCATGAATTTGCTGCCTTTCCGTTTATCTGATCCATATGTTTGACCTTCTCTGACCTTTATATATAATAAACTGCTTTTCTAATTTTGACAAGGATATGCTGCTGTCTGAGAGGGATGAGAGGAACGTTTTGAGCCTTATTAAACCAGTTTACTCTATTTTACGGCTATTTACACCGGCTTTAAAATCAACAATCACGAGCTGCGGAACTGTTTTTCACGAATTAACTCATTCTGCCAGTATAATTCGTTTATTCCTTCCAGTTCATAGAGTCGGGAAAATAGTTCCTGGAGGCTGATATCGCAGGGCACCTCGACCAAAAATTCAATATCAACCTCTTCGGCACCCACTTCCCCAATGAGTCCCGGCTCTCCCAGCTCGCTCTTGCGTATATTCACTTTCATATCTCCAAGGATGGCCCCGATCCTGCCCAGCAAGCCGGGCTGATCAATAGCCTTGACTATCATCCGTTTAAGCCGCCGTCTCTTAAAATATGATCGTTCAAAACGCCGCAGTAACAGGAGGCTGATCAGGACAAAAAAGGTTGTGATGATCGCTCCCAGGTAAAAACCGATTCCCACAGCCAGCCCCACTCCGCTAACCACCCAAATTGTAGCAGCAGTAGTTAGGCCATGGACACTGCCCCGCTGCTGGATAATAGTCCCGGCACCGAGAAAACCTATCCCGGTCACCACTCCGGCGGCAATCCGGCCCGGGTCAGAAATAAAACCTTCGCCCACCTGGGCGGTAAAACCGTAGGCTGACACCAACATCAGCAGAGTTGAACCGGCACAAACCAGGATGTGAGTACGGAAACCGGCCGGACGGTTGTGACTTTCCCTTTCGAAACCGATCACACCGCCCAGAACGACTGCTAAAAACAATCTCAGGACAATTTCCCACAGAGCTATAGTCATGAAACACCTCTTCTATCAGGCAAAAATATATTGCGCTGCGGCCGTGGCAGCAATGGCGCCGTCTGCTGCAGCAGTGATTACCTGGCGCAAAAATTTGCGGCGGATATCCCCGGCAGCATATACTCCGGGAAGGGAGGTTTCCATTTTTTCGCTGGTGATAATGTATCCCGACTCGTTTGTTTCAATAATTCCCTTTTCTAGAAACTCGGTATTCGGCCGGCGGCCGGCGTAGATAAAAACCCCTTCCACGTCCAACTCGCGTTCCTGCCCGTCCTGCACAATAACCAGGCGGTCAACCTTCTGCTCGCCCTCGATCTTGCTGACGGTGGTGTTCCAGAGCACTTCAATCCCGGGCATAGACAGCACTTTATCCTGCAGCCCCTTAACACCGCGAAATTGATCGCGCCGGTGAATTAAATATATTTTGGAAGCGAAACGATCGAGGAAAATTGCTTCTTCGAGAGCAGCATTGCCACCACCGACAACAGCAATTTCTTTATCCCGGAAGAATGCGGCATCGCAGGTTGCACAGTACGATACTCCGCGCCCACGCAGCTCCAGTTCTCCTTTTACACCCAGGAGATTTGGTTCTGTTCCTGTAGCAAATAGCACAGCCCTGCCTTCGAATAAACCGGCAGAAGTAGTTATTTTCTTGATTGTTTCTTTTAGCTCTACCTTTTCAATCTGAGTGTAGTGAACCGGTACCTGCAGGTTATCCATTTGCTTTTCCAGCAACATCCCAAATTCAAAACCGGTGATCCCATCCGGGAAAGCAGGAAAATTGTCCAGCCTGTCTGTAGAAACAATTTCTCCTCCCAGGGCCTTGTTTTCAATTACAGCAACGCTTAATCCGGCTCGGACACCATAAAGAGCGGCAGTTGTTCCGGCCGGGCCTCCTCCGAGAATAACAAGATCGAATAAATTTTTTTTGTCCATTGTTTGGCCTCCTTTAGCTGTTTATATCATATCATTTATTTTAAAAGTAAAAAAGAATTATCACTGTAAATATCTTATTATCGTAATATTGAACTTATGAAATATATTATAGCATCCCTGTCAATGAACAGCAGACAGAAAAAAGAAATTCATTCGAGTTAATGTTATAATACCTGTATCATTACCATTAAGTTATGTTATAATATGGTTACAGCTTGAGCTTTTGCTGTTAATCTTCCAGAAGGAGGCACACCATGATGAAGGAACAGGTAGAAAAAGCGCTGAAAAAAATTCGCCCCGCCCTGCAGAGAGATGGCGGCGACGTTGAGCTTGTTGAGGTCGGAGAAGACGGCGTGGTCAAAGTTAAACTGACCGGGGCATGCGGGGGATGTCCAATGTCGACAATTACACTCAAACAGGGCATTGAACGCGTCCTCAAACAGGAAATTGACGCCATTAAAGAAGTTGTAGCTGTTTAAAGAACACCCAATAAAAAACCCGGGGCGACCCGGGTTTTTTGTTTGAGCAGTTAGGCCCGTTTGCTTTAGCGAACAAATTTGACCACGACTGACTATCGAGGAGGACTATTTGCCTTGGAAGTATACCTTGATAACAGCGCCACAACCCGTCCCTTCCCCGAAATAATCGATCTGATGGACAGGGTTCAGCGGGAAATGTACGGTAATCCTTCATCCCTTCATGAAAAGGGAGTAGCAGCCGAACAACTGCTGGGAAAAGCCCGCCGCAGTCTGGCCTCCTTTTTCAGGGACAGGGAAAAAGAAATTATTTTCACTTCCGGTGGGACAGAAGCCAATAACCTGGCTGTCATAGGAACGGCTCTTCGCCACTGCCGCCGCGGGAAGCACCTGATTACCAGCGCTGTAGAGCATCCTTCGGTACTGAACTGTTTCCGTTTCCTGGCAGGCGAAGGATTCCGGGCCAGTTACATTCCGGTCGACAAAAATGGCACTCTCGATCTTGACGAGTTGGAAAGAGCGGTTGATGAAGATACTATCCTGGTCAGTATTATGCACGTAAACAACGAAATGGGAGCGATTCAACCGCTGCAGGAAATCGGTCCGGTGATCAAAAAAAGAAACCCGGCTGCCCTGCTGCATGTCGATGCCGTCCAGTCACTGGCCAAACTACCCCTTCCTGTTGACCTCTGGCAGGCAGACCTGGTCAGCTGCAGTGCGCACAAGATCCATGGGCCAAGGGGCACCGGCTGCCTCTGGTTCAGGGAAGGCACCCTTCTGCAACCCCTACTTTACGGGGGTAACCAGGAAATAGGACTGCGCCCGGGTACTGAAAATACACCTGCCATCGCCGGATTCGGCCTGGCCATAAGCCTGATGGACGAGAAACTAAGTAAAATGGAAAACGGCTTGATGGAACTTAAGCTTGTTTTCCTGGAACATCTGCAGGATAGCGGCATCCACTTTGCCGTCAATGGCCCTTCCCCGGTGGAAGGCGCACCTCATATTCTAAATCTTTCCTTCCCCGGGCTGAAAGCAGAAGTACTCCTGCATGGCCTGGAAGAACGGGGCATCTATGTATCTTCCGGTTCTGCCTGTCACTCGCGGCGGCCTGAGCCAAGCCACGTTCTTGCCGCCCTGGGACTGGAAGGAGAAAAACTGGACAGTGCTCTTCGTTTCAGTCTTTCTGTTGAAAACACCCTGGCGGAAGTAAAGGAAGCAGCCGCAGCAACCGCGGCAGCGGTGCGGGAGCTGGCCGCTTTTCTGAAAATATAACTCCCTTGACACGCTCTAAAAAGAATAGGAATGATAGAAAATGAATGCCAAAATCTTAGTTCGTTACGGCGAAATAGCCCTGAAGGGGAAAAACCGGGGCCAGTTTGAGCAACAGCTCCTCCGTAATATGAAGTCGGCTGTAGCCGGTTCCAACGCTGAAATAACCAGGCTGCACGGACGATTCCTGGTAGAAGGTCCCGCCGAGAAAGAAGCGTTCCTGATCAGGCAGCTGCAGAGAATATTCGGCATCGTTTCACTGAGTCCGGTTACTGAAACCGCCCTTGACCTGGAGGAAATCAAAACAGCAGCGGTCCGGATAACCGAAGCCCTGCTTCCCGGATTAAAAACCTTTAAGATTAAAGCCCGACGGTCCAATAAAAAATTCCCCTTTACCTCGCCGGAGATAAACCGCCTGCTGGGAACGCATCTTTTACATATTTTCCCCGGTCTTGAAGTCAGGATGCAGCAGCCTTCCTTTGCTCTTTCTGTCGAAATTGGCTATCACAGCGCTTTCCTTTACAGTAAGAATATTGCCGGTCCGGGAGGGTTGCCGGTGAAGATTTCCGGACGGGCTTTGTTGCTCCTATCAGGTGGTATTGACAGCCCGGTTGCCGGGTGGCTGGCCATGAAAAGGGGCCTCGCCATCGAGGCCCTGCATTTCCACAGTTTCCCTTTCACCAGCAGAAAAGCGGAGGGGAAAGTGGTTGATCTCTGCCGTCAGCTTTCTCTGTACGGCAACAGGATCCCCCTTCACCTGATTAACATCACTCCCGTGCAGAAGGTACTTAAGTCCGAGGTTCCCGCAGAACTGAGAATTATTATTCTGCGGCGGATCATGATCCGGCTGGCTGAAAAACTCTGCCGCGAGAGAAAAATGAGAGCTACAATTACCGGCGACAACCTCGGGCAAGTCGCCAGCCAGACCCTGGAAAGTCTTGCCGTCACAGAGCAAGCTTCACAATTGTTAATTCTCAGACCACTCCTGGGAATGGATAAACGAGAAATTATCAGGCAGGCGAGAGCAATCGATACCTATGAAATTTCAATCCGCCCCTATGAAGACTGCTGCACGCTCCTGGTTCCGAAGAATCCGGCAACAAGACCAAAACTGGACGCAGTGAAAGAAGCGGAAAGCGGCCTGGACCTGGCAGGGCTGCTTGAGGAAGCTTATGACACCAGGGAAACAAGAACTGATGATTTTATTTCCTGAGGCGCTTGTCGAGACCCTTCTCCAGGGCAGCCTGGAGAAGGACATCGGGACCAGGGAAACGAGCTTTGCCATCAGTTGCTTTGGAAAAGTAGAGCGCATCGGTGGGGCACCAGTTTAGACAGCGCAGGCAGTACATGCAGTGATAATGCCGAATCGGATAACCCTCGGCATCCAGTTCTATCAATCCCTGCGGGCACTGCTGGACACAGGCCATACACTGGATACATTCTTCCTTGTGGATGCCGAAACCAAATAAAAAGTGATTGAGGAAAAAATCAATGCCGTAAGAATAAAAAAATCGCCAGGGGATCCCGATCAGGGAACCCAGAGGATTGGGGTTTCTGTACCGATAGGATATGCCGTAAAAAAGAGAATGGATGTATTCCAGAAAAATAAATATTTTTTTTCTTGCTTCAAAACTCTTTTTGATCAACACACGGCCGGCTTTGGCGTAATCAAAATTTTTAAGCATTACCGCCGCAGCGGAGTTAATAAAAGACTGATCGAGATGTCCTACATATTTGAAACCTTTCATGGTCAGGATGTTTTTCATAAAGGTTTCAAAATCACCCTGGGCCCCGTCGTGTGTGGCAAAGGAAAAAACCCGAATGCGCCGATTAAAAAAGGGAAGATCAAGGATAAACCGGATCATAACCGGTGCCGGGCGAAAAGCATAGACCGGGGAACCAAAACCGATCAGGTCATATTCGGACCAATCATTGGCCATCCCGGCAAAAGCAGGGTTGGGTTTTGCCGATTTGATAGCTTCTCGCAAATCCAGATACGGCCAGGGATATTTACTGAGAGGATGTTTTGTCTCTGCTCGGATAGTGTAACGGAGGGCTACCGGTTTTTTCTGCCACAGCGTTGGTAAATCGGTAATCTCTTCGATATCAATGACATCACAGGCATAATCTCTTTTTTCCATCTCTTCCCGGATCAGCGAAGTGAAGTGCCTTGTAATTCCGGTTCCTGAAAAATAAAGCAGCAGAACTTTCAGCAAAGTTATCACCCCTTACATTATAGCTCATGCCGGGGATATGACAAATAATCAAAGGGAATTGTTTCCCACCGGCAGGAAGTAAGTTGGACGCGAAAGGAGATGATCCCTTGCCTTACAAATTAAAAACAAAGATCTGGCTTGAAAAAAACGGAGAAAAAGTATTTGGCGACGGCCCGCTGGACATATTAAAAAGAGTGGAAAGGACAGGCTCTTTGAGACAGGCAGCTGCTGAAATCAAGATGTCTTACAGCCAGGCCTGGCATCTGATCAAGATGCTTGAAGCTAATTTGGGTTTCCCGATCCTGGAAATGCAGGCCGGCGGGGCCGGAGGCGGCCATTCAAACCTGACCACTGAAGCAATAGCTTTGACTGCCGCTTACAGTGCCTTCAGGAAAGAAGCCCGCGAAGCTCTGGCGGATCTGTTCCAAAAACATTTATCACATCTGAATGATGGCTAATTAGTTGTAATCGATGAGTCTTCGTTTGCTTTTTACGACAGACCGATCTATAGTTCTGATAAGAAGTCTGACATCAGCCCGAAAAAGGTGGTCTTAAAAATGGCAGCGAGCTGGACAATCAAAAATTTGTATTTTTACCTGGTATGTCTGGTGACTCTTTTTCTCTTTGTCGTCGGAACTATTTCAGCCGTAAATAACGCCACGCAGATTGCTTTTCCGGACCGGCCCAATGTGTCGATTATTCATCTTTATTATCCCGAATACAGGGGAGAAAACAGCGAACCGGCATTTGATCCGCCTCCCCTGGAAGAACTGGAGAAGATGAGAGCGGAGCAGGAACAGATGAATCATTACTATCGAAGTTATGCGGTACGCAATCTTCTCAATTCAATTGCCCTGATGATCATTGCTACCCCCTTTTATGTCTATCACTGGAACCGGGTCAAACCACGGCGGGAGAAAGGGGAGATAACAAATGAAAGTTAAATGGGATCTTGAGCATGTTTACTTTTACCTGGTCAGTTTTGTTGCCTTGATCCTGATCATAGTCGGAGCCGTAACCATAACCCAGACTGCAATCGCTTTCTTTACTCCGGTTCACGACTATTACGGTCCTTTCAAACCAGAAAGACCTTCAGCTGAACTGTCAATGTGGGAAGAAAATTTCGGCTCCGATTTTATAGAACAGGAACGCATCCGCTACGAAGAAATAAACAGGCAAAACTACAACCGGCAGCTGAGCCGTGATCTGATCCGAGGGCTGGCTTTTATCATTGTTGCTATGCCGGTATATCTCTATCACTGGCGCAAAATTCCCCAGCTGGAGATAGCCGAACAGAAAAATGATTCTGACGGTTAAATCTTACCGGATCTTTTGTAAAAAGCCGCTTCCGCACCAAAATAAGGCTTTTTACTTTCATGTTGTGATACAGTGATCACGGTTCTACTGTGAAATCAACACTGCCTCTTACGCTATGATTACGATCAATGTCGTTTGAACTGTTATGAGCAGCATAAATAAGAATATATGACTGACCAGGGATCAGCCCGGTCACATCATATTCCTGTCCTTCCGGGAAAACAAGCGGGTAAGATAATTCCATGGTAACAGCACCGTCATCATATTTGATGTAGAAATCTTTAACCGCTGAAACAGAGGCTTCGGAATGATTGCGACCCAGCCCCACGTCATCCCGGAAGGCGGGACTATCACCATCGAGATAGCCGATTATCATGTTTGCTCCGTCCATGCCGCCACCGGGCCTGTTGAAACCGACTGAGACCCAACCTTGGACATCCAACTCGAGATGAAGATACAGAATTTCCCCATCATGAGCAAGATGGATAATACCCCCCATCGCTTCTATGGCTGGTGAAGGATATCCGGTAGTTGAACCATCTACCAGTATTGGTTCACTTACCCTGCCCATGGTCGGCCCGGAAGATATCATTCCATTTTCTTCAGCTCCATTTTCCACACTGCCATTTTCTTCAACAAGTCCATCCGGAGCAGCTGCCTGACCGCATCCAGCAAGGAACAAAGCAGCTATGAGAACAAACACCGTCATGATTTGTTTCATCTTCTCACCCCTTTAGCACATTTAAAACAAAATAAACGTATCCCTTTTCAGCTCTACAAATGATTCGCTCCCGGTATTGTCAATAGTTATCATGACCAGCTGTCATCATAAATATATACTCAAAGCTATGGCTGCATGTATTAGCATTAAAACCAGTCCGATTATTGCCAGAAGGCGGTGTACTTTCACCCGCAATTTCGGCTTAACCAACCTTTTGAAAGTAATCACCGTCATTGCAGATATATAAAAGACAGCAGCAATAATGCCAAACCAGGCAAATAACGGCAGAGTCATTTTTGCATACCTCCGGTAGTTAAGTATTAAACTGTTTTACAGCCGTGTTTTTATATTATATGATTATCTGAAATTTGTAAATTATTAAAGCTAGTTCAATTTTAGTCATTCCTATGCCAATATATATAACGGTCATAAATACAGGAAGGCCTCCCTGTGTACAAGGGAGGCCTGTTGGAAAAAGTTTTCTGGCGGGGACCTACTCTCCCGGGGGCTTGCGCCCCGAGTACCATCGGCGCTGGAGGACTTAACGGCCGTGTTC
>JAGYMW010000003.1 GCA_018400435.1 Bacillota bacterium
CTTGATAACTTGGTAAGCAGTGCATATAAAAAAAATATTTTGACATAATCCGCCATATAAAATATAATACAAAGCAGGTGGAAACTGTTAAAAGAGATAAATAGAGAGAAAAGACAGGAGTTTTACCAATTATATCAGGGAGGAAGTGTGCAGTCATGCGTATTTTACGAGCATGGAAAGTATTTGTGTCATTATTTTTAGTCTTCTCCATCTTCTTACTTCTGCCGGCAGCAGTCCTGGCAAAAACCATTGATTACTCAAAAACATACGATCTTGACGGCCGTATTCTGATGAAAATTTTGTACGGGAGCGAAACAGACGGTGTCGGGTATCATAAAAGCCTGGTCCAGGGCGACGGCAGCCTGCAGAGGGAAGAATTTAACTCCATCAGCGGATCGGAACTCAGCGTTGAGAACCGGAGTAGCTGGACCGCCGATTCCCTGCGCGGGCTGGAGGTGGCCTCCACCTTCGGTATTCACCCGGATGCGGAAGAGGGATCTGCGGTTGCAGAATCCGACCAGGTATTTGCTGTGAGTGCAAAAGCAAACCGTGGCGAATCGGGAGCGCTGGATCAGAACATCACCGCTGCCGGTGAAGGCGACATTGATTTTGGCATCGAGCAGAGTGTGGAAACAACTGACGGAACAGTCAAACGCCATATCGACTTGATCGATCCAGAGTCCGGATCACAGATTTTCGAAGATTCGAAGATTGTCGGTTACGCCCTGATCACCGATGCCCTGCGGGCGGTAGACGAAGAAACTGAAGGATTGTGGGAAGCACTGGTTTTCAGCGAGGAAGGTGAAGGCGGAGAACAATCCCTGATCGTTCTCAACGGTGATGAACGATTTTCAGCCACTTTCCCGGTGGGTACAACCCGCGAAGAAATTGTCTTACCCGACACGATTGACGTTACGGTAGGCTTTACTGAAATTTCCGGGGTGGGGGTGATCTGGCAGCCTGATTCGCAGCCGAATTACGATCCGGATCTTCCCGGCAGCTATATCTTCTGGGGTGAGCTGGTCTTCCCGGAAAACATAACTGTTTCTGAAACGGCCCTGATCAGCTATACTGTATATTTGACCGAAGAACTGCCGGAATAGGGAGACGGCTGCTGAGCGAAAGATGGTACAAGTTTATTATAAAGTGAATCTGTAGAACTTTTTCCATCGTTCATTTAAAATGCGAACAAACCGATGCAGCAGGAGGCAACAGAGCCGATCTGGTCTGCAGATGCTTACCAGAGGCAATTTAAAATGAAACTGCAGCTGTTTTTATAACTTTGAGCATACTTCTGTTCCAGGGAAGGTCATATAAGTTTGCAAGGGCCGGCATAAGTCATGCCGGCCCTTTTAGCAGGAATGGTTAGATGTTTTGGAATATTTGATACATGGGCGAAAGGACGGAATAAACCAGGGCTCCCACAAAAATACTGACCAGCAGTAAGAGAAAGGGCTCCAGGATTGAGCTCAAGCGGCTGATAAGATAATCTGAATCCCTTTCGTAAAAAGTGGCGGCCTGGCCGAGGGTATACTCCAGGGTGCCGCTTGCTTCACCGATCCGGACCATTTCGACGAGAAGGGCAGGAAATATTCCGCTGTGTTCCATCGGTTCAGCAATGGTTTCGCCGTTCTGCAGAGCTTTTTGCAGATCTCCAAGGGCCTGTGTCACAGCCCTGTTGCCGATTACTTTATCGGCCAGCTGAAGGGATTGATGCAGGGAAAGGCCGCCTCCAAGGAGGGTGCCCAGAGTAAGGGCGAAGCGGGAAGCCATGGTTTGGGTATAGATGCGGCCATAGAGCGGAAAACGCAGGCGCAGGCGATCAAATAAGAGGCGGAAATTATCTTTTTTCATCAGCAATGCCATGGAAACAAGCAGTGCGGGGACGGTAAGCAGCAACAGCGGCCAGAAAGATTTGATGAGCTGAGCGCTGCTCAGCAACAGGCGGTTGAACCAGGGCATCTCCATGCCGAATGACTGAAAAATTGAGGAAAACTGGGGCAGGACAAAAAAGATCATCACCAGCACGACAATGCAGGCAATAGCCAGGACGAAAATGGGATAGGCGCAGGCCGAGCGGATTTTTTCTTCCAGGTCGTGCTGTTTTTCGTAGTAATCGGCCAACCTGGCCAGGATCTTATCGAGTATGCCGGTCGCTTCACCTGCGGCGACCATACTGGTTAGCAGGGGAGGGAAAGGGTTTTCTTTACCATGAAGAGAATCGGCAAGGGTGCGGCCTTCTTCCAGGTTGTGCGCCGCTTCTTCCAGGTGCCGTCGCAAAGCACTGTTTTCGAGACGGGCGGCAAGGACACGCAGGGAGGGAAGAACCGGGATCCCTGCTTTGAGCATGGTGGAAAACTGGCGGCAGAAGATCATCAGGTCACGATTGTTGCAGTCCCGCAGGCCAAGAATACGCAGGGCACGGGTTAGCCTTACTGTAACGGGCAGAGTGATCTCCCTTTTCGCCCGCAGCTTAAGGGCAATCAGACCACGGGAAAGCAGGTGGAAAAGAGCTTCTTTCCGATCAGCTCCGTAGCAGCAACCCCTGACGGTTTTTCCTTCCCTGGTTTTGGCGATGTAATTAAATTGTGGGGACAATAATATCACTCCCCTCCGGGTTTTCCCCCTTAAGGGTTTCTGCTGTTTTATCTTCGGGGTTGGTAAACACCAGCCTGAAGGTTAGGTTTATGGATGAACGGTCGCCATCACCGGCAGACCAGGTCAGATCTTCGCAAATTGAGAGGTGGCGAAAAGTTTCAATTTTTTCTAGCAGACGCAGTATTTCGAACCTGTTTCCTGCTAACTGTAAATCGATTTTTACAGCACTGTGATCTTCTTTACAGTCCAGAGAACCGATCTGCATCGAATTGATGGTTATTGATCTACTATTTAGCAATTCCTCGAGCTCGGAAAGACCCTGAGGCAGGTCCTGCGGATCGGGTATGGCTTCCTGGAGGCGGTCTTTTTCCAGGGATAGTGTTTCCTCAAGAGCAGGATCGTTTTCTTCACAGGACAGGGCGTTTTTCAGGAAGGTGATTTCTTCAGCCAACTTCCCCTTTTCCTCTTTCAACGCGGCAATTTCCCGCCAGCAGAGGCCGGCAGTATGCGGCCAGGAAAGGGCAGCGAGGGTGGCCAGGAGTAAGATCATCACGATGAAAAACAATTTTCCAGTAGTTTTAACGGGCCGGTTATTCAACTTCATCCATCTCCTTTCTGCAGCCATCGACTGTGGCAAGAATGTCGAAACGGCAGCCCTCATTTTCGGCAAAGGTCATTCCTGAAAACTCTGCACTGTCAATAGTAATATGGGCAAGCAGATTCTGGCGGTATTCAACGGTTTTGTCGATGTCCGGAGCAGTCCCCCGAATTTCGATTACCCCATCCGCCCTAATTTTTATTTCTTCAATCACCAGTTCGTCAGAGGAGGCAGCAAAGATGGTTCTCAAAATCTCAGCCTGGGAGAAACGGCCGGCGCTCAGCTTATCTTCAAGGGCCGAACGGAAAGCAACAGCTTCTCTAATTTCTTTTACAGCAAGAAAGGGTCCTGCTGTTGTTCTCAGGGCAGCTGCTTCAGCCTCCAGGGTAGCCAATTCTTGTTCCTGCCGGCTGCGGTAAAGATCCAAACCGCCCCAGCCGGCCATGAAAACTATGGCTATGCCTATAAAGCATAAAATCTGCCCATTTCTTGTGCCGGCAATGGATCTTCTTTTCTTCTGGACCGGCGGACGCAGGTCGATATCTCTATTCAAATCAACCACCCCCTGAAGGCGAGTCCCAGGGCGGTGGAAAATAAACAGTTCCTTTTCTTTACCCTGGCAGAAAGTTCTCCGTTCCGGCAGGGTATGCCGGAGAAGGAGTTTAAAATACGGGTTGGCAGGGCAGTCATATTCTGGAGATAAGCAGGGATCTCTGGAATTACTGCCCCGCCGCCGCAGAGCCACAGCAAGGGCAGTTCGTTATCCTGGAAATTAAAGCGGTCACTCTGATCGCTCCAGTAGGTAAAGGACTGAATGATCTGACCGGCCAGCTCTTCAGCCGGGGCCAGCAGGCCCCGCTCAGCAAGGGAGGCGCTGCTAAAAAGGATTTTTCCCACCCCGCTGCCCATGGTTTCAGCTTTTTCTGCGGCGGCGCGAAGGAAATCTTTAAAACCTGTTTTGAAATAACGATAATAGTGAAGAGAGCCTTCACCTGTGACGATGAATGCCGTACCTGCGGAGCCAATATCGGCCAGAAGCTGCAGTTTATTACCGTTACAAGGGCTCATGTCGGCCGGGCGGTTGAAATTTAGAAAGCGCAGCAGGGAAAATGGCCCTATTTCAAGGGCTGCAGCCTGAAATCCGGCTTCTTCAACAGCGGTGGTATAAGAAAAAGCACAGTCCAGGGGTGCGGCGGCTAAATAATAATCACACTCTTTGTCGCTTTGGTGACGGTTATTTCCGGCGATACAGTAGTCAAAAACGAGCTCTTCAACGGGGAGGGGAAAATACTTTTCCACGGCCAGACGCATGGCGCTCTTCAGTTCCGAGCGTTTCATGGGAGGCATTTTAAGCCGGCGCAGGTAAAAAACAGGGGGATTCAGACTGAGATTAATTTTCCGGCCAAACCAGCGGTCCTTCTTTTTCAATCCGGCCAGGAGGGAAGAAATTAGTTCGGGATCTGTTACTTCACCATTGTTGACTGACTGCGGCGGTGTCTTTAGCAGTGTGGCATTATTGATAGCAATCCGGCCGCTGGTCAGCTTCAACTGGATCATTTTGATTGCTCCGCTGCCAATGTCCAAACCGATGGGTGAATAGCTTCCCCGGCTCTTGAAAGTAACACTTGTCTTGTCTCTTTTCGCCTCTTTTAGGGCCATTGTTTCTCTGCTCCTTCTTTTGCAATGTTGATAGGTAGAGCTTATCTTTAACGATGAACAATCAATAGCGCTGCCATTCCGTGATCAGCAATTTGCCGTCGGGCGCACGGGTGACCTTGATTGACAGGAGGCAGCTGCAGTCTTCGTAGCTGCTGCTGGAGGTAATCTCCCGGGTCAGGGGATCGCTTGCGGTGATGGTTACCCGGTAAGTACCGCCGCCGAGGGAACCCTCGAAAAGACCTTCACAGGAAAAATCCTGGCTCAGGGCGGCAAGACCCGCTGTCAGGCCCGCTTCGGCAAGATAATACTTCTGTAGATCCTGGGCCTGGTAGTTTGTGATCAGCTGATCGTTAAGGGCAAAGTTGATCATCGCTCCGCCGATAATGACAAGCACCCCGGTAAATAGGAGCACCAGAACAAGGGCCATCCCTTTCTCGTTGGAATAAAAACTATATTTACCGGCCATATTGGACATCCTCCCTTTATTCCAGGGGTTGTGAATAAGTATTGCGTGGTCTGATGCTGCTAAAAAGTCTCATAGAGCATTCGCCGGTTCCAGCCGTCAGGGTGATGGCAATGAGGTTCCCCCGGGTGGCAAACGAGAGTTCTTTAATCCCCAGGGCCACCTTGTTGTGAAAATAACCGATGCTACCCGATGGGTATGATTCCCAGACCAGCTCGTCGTTAAGCAGGCGGAAACGCATCGTCCGGCTGTCACCGGGAATGTGAAAGCGGATCTCGCTGTTCTCGTTATGAAGGCTGAACTCTTCGGCTTTTTGCAGCTCACGGATCATCGTATCCAGGGCGATCCTTGCGCTCTGCTGCATTTCGGTTTGATCGATTCCCCGCTGCCAGCTTTGCAGCCCGAAGAGGTAAAATGAATATAGGGCTGTCAGAACCAAACCGAGCAGAGCCAGGGTTACAATCACTTCGATGAGAGTGAAACCTTTTTCCGTTGTTTCCGTTTTTGGCAACTTTTTACCCTCTCCTCAGGGAGCCAAAAGATAGCACGTCAGGGTTTCCCGATTTTCTTTGCCGCGCAGTTCCCAGCTGACAGTAACTTCGACCATTAAGACCTCCGGCCGGAGGGGCGGATCGGTACCCCATTCAAGCTGCAGCGGCGAAACAGCTGTATCCCGCCGGAAATCGGGGTAGCCGGGGATTTCATCTTCGATGAGAGGGAAACTATCTACAGGTAAATAAGAGGGAATAACTTCGCCGCAGCCCGCTGATCGCAGTTCCTCGATCCGGTCGCGGCAAAGATTCAGGGCGGTACTCCGGCAGCGGGCACCGGTGATCCAGGAGGAACTGCCCACGAAAAGAGCCAGCACTGGAACAGCGATCATGCCCAGCAGGGTTACAGCGATCAGTAGTTCAACCAGAGTATATCCGTCTCTGGCAGGCAATATTGATTTGATCACAGCACTCTCCTCCTGTGATTGCATAAACGATTGAAAGTTTAAATTTCATTAGATTTTAAGACAGAAGGTTTATATACCATTCCCAGATCCGGTCGCCCCAGAAAACCTGAAAAAGGGAAGCCAGGGCAAGGTACGGAGCGAAGGGAAGGGCGTCTTTACGACTGACACGGCCCAAAATCATAAAGGTTATTCCTACCAGTGCGCCGAAGATAAAGCCGAGCAATAAAACAACGGCGGTTCCACGCAGGCCGACATAAAAACCGATCAGGGCCATCAGTTTCATGTCGCCGGCGCCCATTCCTCCGCGGCTGACCAGGATTATTAATAATATGATTACTGTTCCTGCTACTGCTCCCAGGATTGAATCGACAAAAGAAGCGCTTAATATCGCCCTGCCGGACCAGCTAAAATACCGGGCAGCGGCGGATATAAGAAAAAAAGCCAGGCCGGCAGCAAGGCCGGTGCCGACCAGGTTGTTTGGCACGATGCGGTGCCGGAGGTCGATAAGGGCTGTTCCGAGCAGGATAAAAAGCAGGGTCAGGTAATAAAAAGCGTCAATGGTCAGCTTGAAATTGATAAAGACAGCCAGAAACAGGCATCCCACCGCCAGCTCCACCAGGGGATATAGGATGCTGATCTTTTCTTCGCAGTAGCGGCAGCGCCCCTTCAGCAACAGATAACCGAGCAGGGGGATCAACTCCACTGCTCCAAGCTGTTTCCCGCAAGAGGGGCAGCTTGAAGGGGGAGCGATCAGGGATTGCCCCAGGGGAAGGCGGTAGATTACCACGTTGAGAAAACTGCCGAAACAGAGTCCCAGCATAAAAATAAAGATGTAAGCTGCTGTTTCGCTCCAGCCCATTTCAAACAAAGCCTCTTTCTGTTTGATGTTTCAGGTAAAAAAGCAGTACGAATATTATTTATTCGACGCAAGAGAAAAAATTCCTTCCTGCTGTTGGGTTGGGATGGAAGGAGATTGCATAATGAAACGGAGAGGAGTGTTTTAAAATTGGCTGAAATTCAACCTGTTGTTTGTTTAAAATGCCGATCCATGTTTTCGATTAAAAAACACTGTGCTATAATAATGCATATTCCAGCAGAAATATGGGGAAAAGACCTTGCTAATTAACGGACAGACCAGACTGTATATTTTAATAGGCAACCCCGTTGCTCATTCCCTTTCTCCACTTCTTTACAATGCCGGTTTTGCCGCCTGCAGGATGAATGCTATTTATGTTGCTTGCCCTGTAGAACCCGAGCATGTTGGCGAAGCGATTGAGGGTCTACGGGCGCTCAATATTGCCGGGGCCAATGTGACCAGCCCTCACAAGGAAGCGGTGATGGCTTACCTTGATCAAATCAGCAGTGAAGCGGCCCTGGTCCGTTCGGTTAATACAATTATTAACCGCGCCGGGAAACTGGTTGGTGAAACTACCGACGGCCGTGGTTTACTGGCCGATCTTGGCGAGCGGGCCCCGTCTGTTAAAGCGGGTGACCCCGTTTTGTTAATCGGTGCGGGCGGAGCAGCCCGGGCGGTTGCCTTTGCCCTGGTGCAAAATGGGTTCCATGAGCTCTATATTGCCAACCGGACTATCGAGAGAGGCCGGGCCCTGGCCGATATTCTGCAGCGCTCCGTGCCTGAAGCCTGCTGCCGGGTGATCGGCCTCGGGCAAGAAGAACTACGCCGTGTTTTAGCTGCCTGCCGCCTGACAGTTTACTGCCTGACTGTTGATCCTGAACCGGTGAAAGCGGTGCTCCAGGATCCTGATTTATCGCTGGCAGAGAAAGTGTTTTACGATCTCCGTTACAGCCCGGCTGTTTCTGAAACAGCCAGGCTTTTTCGGGAACGCGGGGGGACTGCATTAAACGGGCGGGGGATGCTATATCACCAGGCAGTTCTGGCCTTTGAACTTTTTACCAAACAAAAGGCGCCTGCCTCGGAAATGCTAACAGCTTATCGGAAAGCACATGAAAGGGAGATCTGAAGTGAGGAGATTTAGCCGTCATCGGCTCGAAGCAGTTCTCCTGGAGCGAGGACTGGTCGACCGTGGTACACTGGAGAAAATCGTTGCTCGGCAAAAAAAGAACGGACAAAGCACGGCCAAACTGCTGGTTGAAATAGGGCTGCTGAGCGAAGAAGAAATTTTAGTATTGATGGAAGAGGAATTGAATATTCCCCGTGTTGATTTTGATGCCTCTTCTATTGATCAGAACATTACTAATATGATTCCGGCCGAGATGGCCAAACGCCACCTGGTCGTGCCAGTTGAGCGTAAAGGAGAAGTCCTTGTCCTGGCCATGGTCGATCCCTTCGATCTGGCAGCCATCGACGACATAAGTATGGTTACCGGCTTGAAAATACAGCCTGCTACCGCCCGGGAATCGGTTATCCGGCACATGATTGCCCAGTTTTACGGGCTACCGGGAAGTTCGTCTGCCAGGGAAGGTGAAGAAGAGGCAGTCCGTGAATCCGAAGCCGGTGGTTATTCTCAGACAGTGGGAGAAGAAGAGGCTCCCGTGATGAGGATGGTTAACGCGCTCATCGAACGGGCTGTTGAAGAAGGGGCCAGCGACATTCATCTCGAACCGGACGGGGACAAATTGCGGCTGCGGTTGCGCTTAGACGGGGTGCTTCACGATCTGACCCCGCCACCGCTGCAGCTCGGGGTCAAAATAATCTCCCGGGTCAAGATCATGGCTAACCTCGATATCGCGGAGAAAAGGCTTCCCCAGGACGGGCACATTCAATGGCGGGGCCGAAAGCGTGGTATCAGTATGCGGGTATCTACTCTGCCAACAGTCAGCGGGGAAAAGATCGTCATACGTCTCCTGGAAAAAGATAAAATTGTCCTGCCCCTGGAGAAACTTGGTTTTACCAGCGATCATTACAATGCTCTGCAAAGTTTGCTGCTTAACCGCCACGGTCTGATCCTGGTTACCGGCCCCACGGGCTGCGGAAAAACCACTACCCTGTACTCGGCTTTGCATTACCTCAATCGCCCGGAGGTCAATATAATAACAGTTGAAGATCCTGTCGAATACAGGCTGCAGGGTATCAACCAGGTCCAGGTTAACCGCAGGATAAACCGCACTTTTGCCAATGCTCTTCGCTCTATACTGCGTCAGGATCCCAATATCATCATGGTTGGTGAAATACGGGATCTGGAAACGGCCAAAATAACCGCCCAGGCTGCCCTTACCGGGCATCTGGTCCTGAGCACACTGCACACCAATCATGCTGCCGGGGCTGTAACCCGCCTGATCGATATGGGACTTGAAGAATACCTGATTACAGCTTCTTTACTCGGTGTTATTGCCCAGCGGCTGGTGAGAAAGGTTTGTCCCCACTGTCGCGAAGAATATGTCCCCGATGCGGATGAAAAAAGCTTCTTCCGCCATTTTTTTGGCAAAGAAGTTCCACCTTTCCTGGTGCGGGGCCGGGGATGTCGCTACTGCAGCGGAACCGGTTACCACGGCCGCACTTCAATTCAGGAAATCATTGTTTTAAACCGGGAACTGCGGCAGCTGATCCTCGAAGGGGAAACGGCTGAAATTTTGCAGCAGAAAGCTGCGGCCGGAGGTATGCGATCCCTGATTATGGACGGAAGGCGGGTGGTTGAAGAAGGGATCACCACCGTTGATGAAATTGTCCGGGCTACCTTCAGCAGCATTTTTGAAACGGGAGGAGGCACCCTGGATGAAACTGTGGCCTATCTTTCCCGACGACATAGCCAAAGAAGTTGAACAGTAAAGGAAAGCAGAAAAACTGGAGGAGGGCATTACTGAATTGGGGTAGGATTAAAAAAAGAAGCGGCTTTTACCCTCGTTGAATTGCTCTGTGTCCTGACTCTGCTGGGGTTGATCGTGGCGATCGCCGCTCCAGCAGTGGGTACGACAATGGACAAGTATGAGCTCGAAGCGGCCGTGAGAAACCTGGCCATGAATATGCGCAAATCGCAGCAAAAAGCGATTACAAGCGGTAACGTCCAGCGTATAGAATTTAGAACAAATGTTGCCGATTACCGTCTCAAAGATGCAGTCACCGGTGAACAGGTAACAGTAAAACTGCCGGACGGGATAAATTACAGTGCAGTCAATTTCCCCCGGGACAGCAGTGGTTACCCGGTGCTTCACTTTACGCGCAGCGGCGCACCGAGCCGCGGGGGGACCGTTTCACTGGTTGAACGGCACGGCAGGGAGCTTCATGTAATTATTACACCGGCCACCGGACGGGTACGGGTTTCCGATACTTTGCCCTAAACTATCTTGCAGGAGAAGAGATATGAACAAGAATCTTAATCTATTTGACAGGAACATTATTCTGGCCGGATTTATGGCTACCGGGAAAAGTGCCGTGGGCAAAGAACTGGCGCGACGCTTGGACCGAACTCTCATTGATACCGACAGCCTCATTGAAGAAGTGAGCGGCATGACGGTAGCGGAGATATTTGTCCGCCACGGCGAAGAACATTTCAGAGAGAGGGAAAGTGAAGCTGTCGTAAGGTTGAACAATTATCCAGCCGGTTCCCTGGTGGTTTCGACGGGCGGTGGAATTTTGCTGCGCAGGGAGAACCGCCGCCGGCTTGAAAAGACAGGCCTGCTCGTTTTGCTCAGCGCATCGCCGCAGGAAATACTGCGGCGAGCCCTCAAAGAGGGCGGTCGGCCGTTGCTGGAAGATCCTGATCCGCAAGGGAAAATCGAGGAACTGCTAACCCAAAGGAAGGATATCTACAGCGGAGCCGCGGTGCAGGTGGACACTACCGGGCGAACCGTTTCCGAGGTGGCCGATGAAATAATAGATGCTCTACAGCGGCTTTAAAATAGATATTTATTTCCAGTAAAAAAGGATTTAGGCACCGTGGATGGAAGTTAAAAGAAACCATATTTAGCGGGGAGGTTTAACTTTTGGCGATCAGAAAAGTCCTGGTTTTACATGGACCGAATCTCAACTTGCTGGGCCGCCGTGAACCTGAAATTTACGGCAGGGAAACCCTGGAGGTAATAGACAGCAGGATTGTTGAACGCGGTCGAGAACTGGGGCTTACAGTCCAATCTTTTCAGTCCAATGATGAAGGTGCACTGATCGATCAAATCCAGGAAGCAGCTGGACATTTTGAGGGTATATTAATAAACCCAGCTGCCCTGACCCACTACAGCTATGCTCTGCGGGATGCCCTGGCGGCAGCAGGCCTGCCCCTGGTTGAGGTTCATTTAAGCAACATCCATGCCCGGGAAACTTTTCGTCGCCGCTCTGTTATTTCTCCCATAGCGAACGGGGTAATCTGCGGACTTGGATCAATTGGTTATCTGCTTGGACTGGAAGCCCTGTATCAGTTAATGGGCGGAAGGGTGGAAAAATAGTTGCAATGAACGAAAACAGGCTGGAAAAAATGAGGCCCCTTTTACGGCAGCATGATGTTGACGCTGTGATAATTAGCAATCCCACCAACCTGCGCTATATGAGCGGATTTGACGGAACGAGTGCCATCCTGATGATCGGGGCAAAGGATGCCAGTCTGATCACCGATTTTCGCTATACCGAGCAGGCAGCAGCCCAGGCCGTTGGTTTTACAATTCACCTTCAGGAAGGAGATCTTTACCGGACGATGGCCGACCTGATTAAGGGAAAAGGCTGGCGTCGGATTGCTTTTGAAGCAAAGCATGTTACCTTTGCAGAGCACAGGGAGATGATGGAAAAGCTGCCGGTTGTTCTTGTTCCGGTCGATGAGAGTGCTGAAAGCCTGCGCCTGATCAAAAGCGGTGCTGAAATTGCTCTAATCAGGAAAGGGGCCGCAATTACAGCAGAAGCTTTTGATTATCTATGTTCGATCATTAAACCGGGCTTGAGCGAGAGAGAACTGGGCCTTGATCTGGAAATGTATCTCAAGCGCCGCGGGGCGGATGAAAAATCATTTAGCTTTATCGTTGCTTCCGGTGAAAGGGGAGCCATGCCTCACGGGACAGCTTCTGCCAGGATCATGAAGAGTGGTGAACTGGTGACCATAGATTACGGTGCTGTATTTGACGGTTATGCTACCGATATGACCAGAACGGTAGCCCTCGGAGAGCCAGGTAAAAAGAACAGGGAGATATATACGGTCGTTCAGGAAGCTCAGCGCACGGCGGCAGAGGCAGTCAGGCCGGGAATCGCGGCCAGGGAAGTGGACGGAATCGCCCGACGGATCATCGAAAAGGCCGGTTACGGTAAGTATTTCGGCCACGGGCTGGGACACGGTGTGGGGCTGGACACTCACGAACAACCGGTTTTGAGTCCGCGCAGCGATACTGTTTTGAAAACCGGCATGGTTGTCACGGTGGAACCTGGTATTTACATTGGCGGTTTCGGTGGCGTAAGAATTGAAGATATGCTGGCCGTGACGGCTAACGGGGCGGAAGTGCTTACGGAGGCGGCGCGGGACCTGGTTATTATTGAATGAAAAGTTGATCAGCATATAGAAGGGCGGTTATAGAAATGATATCAACTAATGATTTTCACAACGGAATATCCATTGAACTGGAGGGAGAAATATTTATTGTTATTGAATTTCAGCATGTAAAACCGGGTAAAGGAGCAGCTTTTGTCCGGTCGAAGCTTAAAAATCTGCGCACCGGGGCAACAGTGGACCGCACATTCCGGGCCGGGGAAAAGGTGGCCCAGGCTCACCTGGATCGCAAGGAAATGGAATACCTCTACAGAGATGGTGAACATTTTTATGTAATGGATCTTGAAACTTATGATCAGCTCATTCTTTCTCCCGAGCAGATTGGCGAAGGGGTCAAATATTTGAAAGAAAACGATCACCTGAACGTGGTGATGCACGGTGAAAAAGTGGTTGGAGTGGAAATGCCGGTGACCGTCAACCTGAAAATCACGGAAACTGAGCCCGGTTTAAAAGGCGATACCGCCTCGGGCGCAACCAAGGCGGCAATCCTGGAAACCGGGGTAACAGTTCAGGTGCCGCTTTTCATCAACAGTGGCGATAAAGTTAAGATTGATACACGTACCGGAAATTATATCGAAAGGGTATGAATTAAAATTAGGAGGGATTGTAAATGGCTGAAGATTTAAGAGAACGGGCGTCTTACCTGAGAGGATTTATGGAAGGTATCGACCTGGAGGAAGAAAGTAAAGAGCAGAAAGTGCTGCACCGCATGATCAGCCTCCTAGAGGATCTTTGTGATGAGGTTGAACAGCTAAGGGTTGATTACGACGAAATGCTTGAATACACTGAAGCACTGGATGAAGATCTTGGCGATCTGGAAGATGATTTTTACGAAGAGGACGAAGAAGAATACGAAGATGAGGATTATGAGGGCGGATTTTCTATTGAATGTCCCAACTGTGGGGAAATAGTGGTCGTTGATGATGATATTCTCGATCAGGAAGGTCCCATTGAAGTAGTTTGTCCCGGCTGTGGTGAAAAAGTTCTTGTTGATGAAGGGGAATGGGACGAAGAATTGGATGAGCTGCTGGGCGAGGAAGAGGGAGAAGAAGAGAAAAAGGAAGACGAAGGAGAGAAAAAGGAATAATATATTCAACCGGCAGGATCTAAGATCTCCTCCGGCTTTTTTTCGCATAAAAGAGGACTTTAGCGGCTATTCCGAAATTTTGAACCCATACCGGTAATCTGTTATAATAAAAGTGCACAGTAAACTGGCAAAATAATACGGGGAGGGATTTTGATGGCCAATGAAGTAAGCAGGATGTTGCCTTCGGAGCTTGGTGCAGTCAAGATTGCCGATGAAGTGGTTTCCATCATCGCCGGTATGGCTGCCGCCGATATTGATGGAGTTGCTTCCATGAGCGGTGGCATCGGAGGCGGAATTGCTGAAGTGCTCGGCCGGCGCAATCTTTCCAAGGGAGTCAAGGTTGAAGTAGGAGAAGAAGAAGCAAAAATAGATATTTTTATTATAGTTGATTACGGCGTAAGAATTCCCGACGTGGCCTGGGATATTCAGGAAAGTGTTAAGAATGCTTTAGAAACAATGACCGGCCTTCGTGTTTCACAGGTCAATATTCATGTCCAGGGAGTTCAGTTCCCCGAGGAAGAACTTGAACCGGAATCTGAAACGGAGTTGGAACCGGAAAAAACAGAAGGGGAAAAGAACCTGTCGGAAGAAGTCGAAGAATAAAAGGAATGCCATACGGCGAAATCTCAGCCGATCGATTTCCCTGCAATTGTTTAAACCTGCGAGAGATAAGGGGGATTTTTATGAATAAAGCAGCCAGGATTTTTCTTGTATTCCTGGGGCTTGTTTTCCTGGGTGGAGCCCTTTTACTGGTTGTTGTAAATTATAACCTGCTGCCCGGCTTGGCACTGTCACTACCCCGGTGGGCGGATGAAACGGTGACTCTGGCAACCGCGGCGGTTCTCTTTCTCATTGCTGTAATATTTATTGCCCTGGGTCTGCGTTCAGCGGTTAGGAAGCCCGGCAATGCTTTGTTGAAGGGCAGTGAATACGGTGAGGTGCTAATCTCCATTACTGCTGTCGAAAATATGGTCCTGAGGGTTATTCAACAAACCCAGGGGATCAAGGATGTCAGCCGCCAGGTTACCTATACCCCGGACGGTCTGGTTGTGAGGGTGAAAATAAGGGTTATGCCCGATATAGCCCTGCCTGGCCTGATAAGTGATCTGCAGAACCGAATCAAGGAATATCTTGAAGAGATTACCGGGGCTACAGTGAATGAAGTGAAAGTGATGGTTGAGAATATTATTGTCGACCAGGCTGTTTCGAAAAAATAAAAAATGAACCTGTTTAAAGGAGGCGTTTTCTTTGCCTGAAACAAACTGGTGGATATTTCTGAATACACACTGGGGTAAGATTTTGGGAGCGCTGCTCGGATTGATCTTCGCCCTGCTGGTGATCAATTATGGTTTTTGGATCAGCCTTTTTATATTTTTATGTATCGCATTGGGCCTGCTGATCGGTTGGCGGCTTGATTTAACGGAGGATGTGGGACGTTTTTTCAGACGTCTCTTTTCGGCCAAAAACGAATAATTAACATATGTTGAGATGGAGGTACAGCGCTTTTGTCCCGTCGCCTTGCACGTGAGGTTGCTTTCAGAGCTCTTTTTCAAATTGATATAGGCAAATGCAGAATCAAGCCTGCTGTGATGAGAGCCCTGGAAGGGTTTAGTTTCAGTGAAGAGGAAAAAGTATTTGTTGACGATTTGGTTGCCGGTACGCTGGGGCGGCAGGAGCAACTTGACGAAATAATCATGAAGCATCTTGTTAAATGGAAGCTGGAGCGTATTTCTGCCGTGGACCGCAATCTGCTGCGCCTTGCTCTTTACGAGATCCTCTACAGACCGGATATTCCAACCGCCGTATCAATTAATGAAGCGCTGGAGCTGGCAAAAAAATACGGCAGTAGCGGAGAAGCGGTCGGTTTCATAAACGGGGTCCTCGATCGGGCAGTAGGAGAAACGCTTGAAAGAGAATATTAATAATCGATTTTATCTCGGTCTCGATACATCTGCTTATACCACCTCCCTGGCCCTGGTAAACGGGCAGGAAGAACTAATTGCCGACAGGAGGCTGCCACTTAAGGTCAAGAAAGGATCCATTGGGTTGCGCCAGTCAGAGGCTGTTTTCGCCCACCTGGCCAATTTGCCACTTCTGTGGCAGGAAGGGGGAAGACCGCCCTCCGAGGGGCAGATAAAAGCGGTTGCCTTTTCTGATCGCCCCCGACCGGAAAAAAATTCTTATATGCCTGTTTTTAAAGTTGGCGAGGCTTCGGCTCTGCTTATTGCGCAGACGACTGGGATCGCCGCTTTTCGATCTACCCACCAGGAAGGCCATATCATGGCCGGACTCTGGTCAGCCGGACTGGCCGGCGGGCATTACCTTGTTTTTCACCTCTCCGGGGGGACTACGGAAATATTGAGTGTTTCGGAAGAAAAGCCGGGGAGTCTGCATATGGAATTCCTCGGGGGCAGTGCCGATTTACAGGCCGGTCAGTTCATCGATCGGCTGGGTCGTGATTTTGGTTTTACTTTTCCAGCCGGGCCCTATCTTGAGAAAGTTGCCTGCAGTGGTGAAGAAGATAAAATAAGGCTGCCGGTATCTGTCAGCGGCCTTTCAATCAGCTTCAGCGGACCGGCCAGCCATGCCCAAAGGATATGGAAGAAAGGCTGTTGCATAGAGGACCTGGCCCTGGCGATCGAAATATGCATTGCCGATTCGCTGGCCGGAGCTGTGCAAAATATTCCCGGGGGATCTAAAGCTTACAGTGCTGCTCTTGCTGTAGGGGGGGTTGCAGGCAACTTATTTATAAGGCAGCGCCTGCAGAAAAAATTACCGTCATGGCAAATATTTTTTGCCGCTCCTGAATATGCTTCCGACAATGCAGTTGGACTGGCTGTCCAGGCAGCGCGGCTGGACGGATATGGAAGCCGCTCTTCTTAGAATTGGTGAACGAAAAGAGACTATGAAAGGATTTTCCTTTTAAATGACGAAGATAAAAATAATCGTACTTTAACTGTTTTTATTATTACTTATAAAAATTTTTGCGATAACAGACAGGGAGAGATCCGATTCAATGACCAGAGTATTTTTCAGCAGCTGGAATGGAAGAATAATCGATGAACGGAGAAAAAAACCGGAAGAAAGAATAGATTTGGAAGAAACAGGTTTACCTGCAGGGATCGGAGAAGATAAGTTACGGGCCTTTATCGGCTGGTCGGGGCTGGTGATTATCGACCCTGAGGTGAATGTTGTTAAAATGTTAGCCGAGTATTATCGAAATTTCCAGCATGAATCGTGCGGACGCTGCGTTCCCTGCCGTGTCGGCAGCAAGATACTGGCCGATAAACTGGAAAAGATGCTAACTGAAGGTGGAACCGGGGCCGATCTGGCTTACATAAAAGAACTGGCCGTCCTGATAAGGGACGGCTCGCTTTGTGAACTGGGGATATCTTCACCGACTCCCCTTCTGCATGCCCTTGAATATTTTGAGGATGATTTTAATGTTCTTTCCAATGGACAGGGTGGTGAGGAAGAAAGTACAGATCAATACAGGACTGTATTAACTGCTCCCTGCCGCAACGGATGTCCCGCCCATATTAACGTGCCGGGCTATATCGAGGCGATTAAAGAGGGCAATTTTGCCGAAGCGCTGGCCATTAACAGGGAAAAAACTCCTCTGGTGGGAACTCTCGGTCGGGTTTGCGTTCACCCCTGTGAAAGTAACTGTAATCGCCAGCCTTACGACGAAGCTCTTTCCATCAGGCTCTTGAAAAGGTTTGCCGCCGATTATGGGCTTTGCAATGGTTTTGAAGTTGAAAAGCAAACTATACAGGGGATGGTTAAACCTGCACGCATTGCTGTAATTGGTTCGGGACCGGCCGGATTAAATGTATCTTACCAGCTGGCCCGCAAAGGATATGAAGTAGCCATCTATGAAGCTCTCCCGGTTGAGGGCGGAATGCTTGCTGTCGGTATTCCCGATTACCGTCTGCCGAGAGAAATCCTCGATTATGAAATTAGTCAGGTCAAAAAACTTGGTGTTAAAATCATCTGTAATATGAAAGTGGGGGAAGATATTTCCCTGGAACAGCTTAAAGCGGAAGGATACGGAGCCATATTTATTGCCACCGGCCTGCATGGCAGTGCAGCGATGGGCTGCAGCGGTGAAGATAGCTGCACCATGGGTTATTTGCCGGGAGTGGAATTTTTGAGGCTTATCAATCTTGGACAAAAAGTAAATCTTGGTGATCGGGTGGCCGTGGTCGGGGGAGGTAACGTGGCTATGGACTGCGCCCGTTCCGCTGTCAGGCTGGGTGTTAAAGAAGTATATCTCATTTACAGGCGCAGCAGGAACGAGATGCCAGCCAATAAAGAAGAGGTTGATGCGGCGGAAGAAGAAGGAATTATCTTTCAGCTTCTGGCCAATCCGACAGCCGTCATGGAAACGAAAGGCTGTCTAAATGGGTTGGAATGCATCAGGATGCAGCTGGGCGAGCCTGATGCCAGCGGGAGAAGGCGGCCTGTGCCCATGGATGGATCGGAATTCAGGCTGGAGGTTGATACAGTCATCCCGGCTATCGGGCAGGTTGCCGATCTATCTTTCATCGATTCAGAAAGCGGTTTAAAAATATCGGAACGGGGAACACTGGTGGTGGACCGGGAAACCATGGCTACCGCGGTTCCCGGTATATTTGCCGGTGGAGATGTAGTTCTCGGTGCCAGAACGGTAATTGAGGCTATCGCTTCGGCCAATCGCGCTGCAGAAGCGATTGACAACTACTTGAAAAGCGGCAGGATAGAAGTGGGGTCACAGCTGCAGATGGAAGAATTCATAGAAAAAACCGGCGTTTACAGGGAAGAAAATGCCCCTGAAATGATTGGCGGACGCAGGCGTTTGCAGGAAGAATGCAGACCGGTAAAAGAAAGAGTAGCCGGTTTTGCTGAAGCAGACCTGGGCTTTAAATATCCGATGGAAGTAATGGATGAGGCGGAACGCTGTGTAAAGTGCCTGCGCCTCGGAATGGCCGTACTATAGAGGGGGGGAGGGAGCAACGATGAAGAAGACAAACACACTGACAATAGATGGGAAAAAGATATACGCTGATGAAGGAACGACGATTCTTGAGGCTGCCCGGCAGAACGGGATTGAAATACCGACTCTCTGCTATCACCCCCGTCTTAAACCACTCGGCCGTTGCCGTTTGTGTATCGTTAAAATTAAAGGATTGGATCGACCTGTTACTTCATGTGACAATCCGATTCAGGAAGGAATGGTTGTCGCAACAGACACTCCTGAACTGCAAGATATGCGCCGAAGAACGCTTGAACTACTGCTGGCTACTCATCCCTATGAAGATTGCCTGACCTGCGTAAGAACGGGAACCTGCGAGTTGCAGGAACAGGCTTACCGCTTTCAAAGCGAGCTTCCCGAACAGCTGGAACGTGAAGTCCCCACTGAACCGGTATCCGACAATCCCTGGATCGTGCGGGATGAACAAAAATGCATCCTCTGTGGACGCTGTATTCAGGTTTGCCGTATCAACGTAGGTCGTTCCGTCTACAGCATGATCGGCAGCGGGGTGAATACAAGGGTTGTTCCATACCGGGACGGCCGGGAAGTATCCCTGGAGGAAGCGGGTTGCATTTTCTGTGGACAGTGCGTTGATGTTTGTCCGGTTGCTGCTCTTACGGAAACTAACAGGAAAGAAGGCGGCAGGGAGTGGGAACTGGCCACTGCGCCGGGGGTGTGTATTGAATGTTCACTTGGTTGTTATCTTGAAAGACGGTTTTTCGATGACAATCTGATTAAGGTAACCGTCCCCGAAGAAGGGGAAAAAGTAAGCTGGCTCTGCCGCAGGGGTAAATTCGGTCTGCGGGAGAGAGAACCGGCATCCTTCACTGCAGTGCAAAAGTACAGCGGCATAAAATATGTTGACTGTGATTACGAAGAAGCAGTGGACGATACGGCGGCGGAACTACGTTCCATAAAGGAAAATGAGGGTGGCAAAGCCCTGGCCGTGCTGGCGGCGGGAAAGTTGAGCAACGAAGAAATTTATCTCCTGCAGAAATTAGCCCGGGAAGTTCTTGATACTGAAAATATTGATCTGGGCATTGAACAAATGTGGCTGAAAGCAGTTCGCAGAGTGCAGGAGATTAGCGGCACAAGCCCAGCCGGGCCTGCGCCTCGAGACATCGGTGAAGCGGAGTCAATCGTTATAGTGGGTTCCGGCCTTGAAGAGAGCCACCCGGTGGCAGATATGGCTGTCAGGCAGGCTTCCCGTTACGGTAAAGCGGCTGTGGTTGAAATTTCCGAGCGGGGTGAACCACTGAATGCCTGGGACGGATCAGTGATCACGGTAAAAAAAGGTTGGGAAGGGGCTGTTCTCAGAGCGGCTGTGGATCTTTTAAAGGGTAAAGCAAGCAGCGAAGCAGCGAAAAAAGCCCGGATAGAAAAAAATGAGCTGGAAAGAATTACGAGTTTCATTACGGGATCAAATAGTATTTTGATTGTCACGCCTGAATTTTTTGCCGCTGCCGGGGCCGATGATATTGAAGCCCTCATTGCCGTGGGAGAAAAAACAGGTATGCTGGTCAGGGGCCAGAACAAGATGCTGTTATTATCCCGTTTCAGCAATGCAGCTGGAGTAGCGGTTGCTGGAGGAGCGCCGGGCTGTGGACCGGGAATGGAGACTATCCCGGAGGCCCGGGGGCTTAACCGGGACGAAATCCGCAGTGCAATTAATGACGGCCGGATCAGCGGATTGCTGATCTTTGGAGCGGACAATGAAACTATTGGATTAAAGGCTCCCTTTACAGCGGCTGTTTGCGGTGACTACGATGAAGCCCCGGAGGGGGCGGATTACCTGTTTCCAGCTCAGCAGATTGCTTTTAAAGAAGGATGTTTTGTAAATGCTGCCTGGCAGAAGCGGTGCAATACAGCGGTGATAGAAAATAAAGCAGAAATTAATTCAGACTGGCGCCTGATCTGCGATCTAGGCATAGCTCTTGGCGCAAAATGGGAATACCCGTCGCTGGAAAAGGTACGAGAAGAGATGAAAGAAAAAGATGTTGTCGGTCAGGCCGATCAAGATGAAAGATAAATGATGGGTGATAATGGATAATAATATTCTTATTTACCAGGTATCGGAGATTAACCATTACATAAAAGGTCTTCTGTATGGTGACCCCAGGTTGAGAGATATCCGTGTGGCGGGTGAAATATCCAATTTTAAGCATCACCGCTCAGGCCACATGTATTTTACTCTTAAAGATGGGAATTCATCCCTGCGCTGTGTGTTTTTCAGGAGAGAAAACCAGAGGTGCCCTTTTCGTCCCGAAGACGGACTCGGTGTTGTAACTCACGGAAATATTTCCGTCTATGAACCAGACGGTGTATATCAGCTATACGTGCTGGAAATGGAGCCGGAGGGGATGGGGTCTCTCTTCCTGGCCTTTGAGCAGCTGAAGAGAAAACTTGAAGCAGAGGGGATTTTCCGGACGGAACTGAAAAAAGAGTTACCCTTTTTGCCCCGCAAAATTGCTGTTATTACTTCACCGACCGGTGCTGCCCTGCATGATATTGTGACCACCCTGCAAAAGCGCAGCCCGCAGGTTGATATTCTGGTTGTTGAAAGTCTGGTTCAGGGCTCAAGCGCAGCGGCGGATATAGAACGAGCTCTTGACCTGGTTAACAGGAGGCAGGACATTGATTTGATCATCCTGGCCCGGGGTGGAGGTTCCCTGGAAGATTTATGGCCATTTAATGAGGAAAGGGTGGCCCGGGCTATCTATCGCTCTAGCGTTCCGGTCATTTCGGCGGTGGGCCATGAAACTGATTTTACCATAGCGGACTTTGCAGCTGATTTGCGTGCTCCCACACCAACGGCCGGAGCACAGGCGGCGGTGCCTGAAAGGGCCGAACTGCTGGCCGGGATTGATCAACTGCGTGATCGTTGTTTTAATGCCCTGCAGAGAAGGATGCAGCAGGAAAAGCAGATCCTGGATCATATTACGGGCGAACGGTTTTTCCGCATTCCTGCAGAAAGGATCCGTTTATTCGCTGAATACCTGGGACAGTTGAGCTTTCAATTAAGAAGGGAAATGGTTCGCCTGATGCAGATGAAAGAAATGAAGCTGGCCGGCATGATCGATAAGCTGGAAAACAGGAGTCCCCTGAAGGTAATGAACCGTGGTTACAGTTTCTGCCGTGATGAAGAGGGCGGGATCATCCATTCAGTCAAAGATGTGCAGGTGGGACAGGTTGTTAGGCTAACATTCATAGACGGCCGGGCGGGCTGCCGGACGGAATGGATTGAGGAGGATTCAATCGTTGACGAAGGATAATAAAACGAAAGATTTGGCCTACGAGGAAGCAGTAAAAAAATTAGAAGTGATTGTTAATAAACTGGAAGATTCAGAGATACCACTGGAAGAATCACTGGCTTATTTTCAGGAAGGAATAGCCCTGTCCCGATACTGCCGGGAAAAACTGGCGGAGATCGAAGCCCGGGTGGAGTATCTGCTGAAAGAAGAACAGAAGCAATCCACAAATGATTTTCAACAGGGTGGTACTGAAGAACCATGATTGATCCAGATCGCTACATAGAGATGAAGAGGAAACGGATCAACCGGGCTTTGCAGAATGCTCTTCCTGCTGCAGGACCGCCGGTAGTCATTAAGGCAATGCGTTCTTCCCTTGAAGCCGGAGGGAAGAGGCTGCGTCCGGTTTTAACTCTTGCTGCTGCCGATACTTTTGGTGTTGACGAACATGAAGTAATTGAAGTAGCCTGTGCTATAGAAATGGTTCATACTTACTCACTGATCCATGATGACCTGCCGGCAATGGATGACAGCGCTTTGCGAAGAGGTAAACCCACCTGTCACCGTGTTTTTGGTGAGGCTGTAGCTATTCTGGCCGGTGATGCCCTGCTGACTCATGCTTTCGAGGTGCTGGCCCGCTACGGACGGAAGGAGTTTTGTGCTCAGAAAGCAGTAAGAATCATCGACGAACTGGCGAAAGCTGCCGGAGTTAAAGGGATGCTCGGCGGTCAAATTCTAGACCTGGAGGCTGAAGGAAAGGAGCTTACAGCTGAGCAGATCGAAAAAATATATATTCTCAAAACGGGCACAATGCTCAAGGCGGCTGTCAGGTGTGGGGCTATTGCTGCCGGAGCATCAGAAAGCGAACTGGTCATCCTAACCCGTTTTGCTTCTTCACTGGGAACCGCTTTCCAGATCGTCGATGACCTTCTGGACATTGAGGGGACTGCGGAAGAGCTGGGTAAACCGGTCGGTTCAGACAGCACTCATGGCAAAGCAACCTATCCGGCGGTTTTCGGCTGCAGGGAAGCATCACTTAAGGCCGAACAGTTTTACCGTCAGGCTGTTGAAGGGCTCGATGAACTGGAGAGGCCAACAGAGTTGCTGTGCAGCCTGGCGGACAGGATAGTGTTCAGGAAAAAATAAATTAAGTGCATCACGGCAGCAATGGATATAATTGCAAAAGAATTCAATTGGTGTTGTCGGAACGAACATCAAACAGCTCAGTTAAAAAGAATAATTACAGCGTAGCGTTAAGATAACGGATAGGCAGAGGGAGAATATTTTAATCGATAGGAGGTTTGCTTTATGTCGATGGCCGATAAGAGTTGTTCCTATTTCCTCGATGTGCTGGCTTCCAAGGCGCCGGTACCCGGCGGCGGAGGAGCAGCGGCAATGGGTGGAGCAATCGGCATGGCCCTGGCCAACATGGTTGGCAATTTAACGGTGGGCAAAAAGAAATATGCTGACGTGGAGGATGAAGTAAAGAATCTGCTTGCAAAAGGAAGCAAAATAATTGACGAGCTGAAAACCCTTGTAGATCGGGATGCTGAAGTATTTGAGCCACTTTCAAAGGCTTACGGACTGCCAAAGGATACACCGGAGCAGGCTGCCCATAAAGCAGAAGTGATGGAAAAGCGTTCCATTGAAGCATGCGCGGTACCGATGGATATTATGCGGAAAGCCTATGCCGGCATAAAAGTTCATCAACGCATGGGGCAGATTGGAACAAAACTGGCTATCTCTGATGTGGGGTGCGGGGTGACGTTTCTCAAGGCAGCTCTGATCAGCGGCCGCCTGAACGTGCTGATCAATCTGGGAGCAATTAAAGATCAGCAGTTTATTGACAGCACCAGAGAAGAAATGAATAAGTTGCTGGAAGAGGGCTGCCGGATAGCCGATGAAACCCTGGCCCTGGTCACGGAAAAATTAAGCTAACAGAAGAGATGGAAAAGCCAGTTTTAAAATTCTTTTTACATAATGTTGCGGGCTGCTGATAGTATAACTTTGTAAAAGGCCGCCCTGATTGAGGGAAGATTCGTAAGGGCTGCCGGTAAATCAATGAGGCCGGATGCCGCGATTGTTTAAAATAACAAACGAAAGGAGCAAAAAGTAATGACTGTGGTAATTGACTGTGTAGCCATTGGCGAAGAACTGATGCAGGAGATTGTGAAGGAGACCGAAGATATAAAGAAAAAGGGGATTACTCCCGGTATAGCCACCCTCCTGGTGGGGGAAGATTTTGGAGCCCGGATGTACCGGAAACAGGTAGAAAAATTCTGTGAGGAAGCAGGATTCAACTATTTCAATGAAAATCCTCCGGCTGATGTAACAGAAGAAGAAGTTATCGAAATTGTTAAAAAGCTGAATAACAATTCGGCTGTCAGTGGAATCTTACCCCTGCGCCCCTTTCCGGAACAGATATCGGACAGCGCTGTAATAAGCACCATCGACGTGAACAAAGATATCGACTGCTTCCATCCTTTCAACATGGGTAAACTCGCTATGGGAGAAGCAACTTTTCCCCCCGCCACCCCGTCGGCGGTAATTGAAATTCTGGAGCGCTATGCCCGGGAATATGAAAAGATGGAACCGAAGGACTTCTTTGAAGGAGCGGAAATCGTGGTTGTTGGACATTCCAACATCGTGGGCAAACCGTTGGCTTATCTGGTGCTGAACCGCAATGCTACAACTACGGTAGCTCATGTTTTTACCAGCATGAAAGGAAACCTGGAGAAACATACAAAGGGTGCGGATATTTTAATTGTCGCAGCCGGAAAGGCTGATTTAATCGGGCCGGATCAGGTTAAAGAAGGAGCCATCGTCATTGACGTTGGTATAAACCGGGTCAAAGTGCTTGATGAAAAGGGAGAACCGGTGCTCAACGACAAGGGTAAGCCGAAAACAAAAACGGTCGGGGATGTTTCATTCGATGCAGTTAAAGATATGGCCAAAGCGATAACCACCGTACCAGGAGGCGTTGGCTCAGTCACCAACCGCATGCTGATGAAAAATGCTCTGAAAGCCTGTAAAATAAATCACGGGCTGTAAAGGATCCTGAAAGGAGTTGCTGGCGGGAAACGGTTGTGAAGATCTTCCCGGATATGCTATAATTGTTATAGCATTGGGCATAAGTGGTGCAGTATTCTAGTTGACGTCCCTCTTTGAGAACGGGCCTAAAAATCCGTTAAGGGCACATCGATGAAGTTCCTGGTGGTGGCTGCCGACGCCCAGTTGGGGGCTGCTGCTGGGAGTTAAGAAGGATGGGGCGATCTACAATGGCATGTAGGCGTTGACCCTGCCTTCGCGGAGACCCAGTGTCGGTGGCTGTTAGCTATAAAGCGACGGTTACTGCCTGGGAAGAACCTGCATGCGGTCACAAGCTGTGTGCAGTGTAGCCTGCCTTGAGTGGAATGGGTGGAGGGATTCCGATCCTTAAACCCATTCTGCAAAAGAGGCTAGGGGAGATCAGACGTCAGGGAGGAAATCTTCTAGACTGCTCTCGCAAGAGAAGTAAACAAGGGATTAAAGTGTGAGCTAAGTGGTAATCCAGCTCCGCTACTGGCAACAGGGCGGGGATGGTCTTAAAAGGGAACTGCCTGCTCGGCAACGACAGGTGACTGTTCGGGAAATCCTGCTGGACCTAAGCCGCAAAGTTTACCTGGTTTACTACCACTTATGTTTCTTTGTACAAAGGTGATGGAGCTTGGTTAATAATAAAAAGAACCGCCGACGGACCCGCTGGATTGCTGCCATAACGGCATGGACATTTATACTGGCTGTGATAATAGGAATAATTACTAATTATTCAGTAAACAGGATCCATTCATTGACGGTATCTTTCATTATTCTGTTGATTGTTGTTTCTATGGGAGTAGTATTTGACCTTGTGGGTACCGCCGCTGCAGCAGCGAACATCGCTTTTCTAAATGCCAAGGCAGCCAGGCGGGTAGTTGGAGCCAGATACGGCGTTTTCCTGGTCAAAAATGCTGAACAGGTAGCCAATTTATGCAATGATGTGATAGGCGATGTGAGCGGGGTAATCAGTGGAGGGCTTGCGGCGGTAATTGTGCTAAAAATTATTATCTATTATTCTTATACCGAAACGGAAATTTTACTTAGTATTCTGGTAACAGCACTGGTGGCAGCGATCACTGTGGGTGGGAAAGCGTGGGGCAAGGTAATTGCCATCAGGCATTCCACCGAGGTTATGCTGCTGGCAGGTTTGGTGATCGAAAAGCTGAGGGAACCTTTTGCCTGGTTGAAGCGCAAGGGTGGTACCGCGGGGTGAAAAAATGGAAAGCATGATCAGTAAGTTAAGGCTGCCCGATGATCTGAAAAATCTTAATGCAGAACAGTTGAATATTATAGCGCATGAAATTCGTGACTATATGATTAACACAGTAGCCGACACCGGTGGACACCTGGCAGCCAGTCTGGGGGTAGTTGAATTAACCCTGGCGTTGCATAGCCGATACAGCAGCCCGCGGGATAAAATAATATGGGATGTGGGGCATCAAAGCTATCCCCATAAATTATTGACCGGACGGTGGGCGCAATTTTCCACTTTGCGCAAAGAAGGCGGTCTCTGTGGATTTCCCAAGAGGTCGGAAAGCGAACACGATCCTTTCGGAACGGGTCACAGCAGTACATCCATATCTGCCGCCCTGGGACTGGCCAAGGCCAGGGATTTGCACGGAGATGATTACAAAGTAATTGCTGTAATCGGTGACGGCGCAATGACCGGCGGTATGGCCTTCGAGGCGATGAATTACGCCGGTCATATTAAATCGGATTTGCTGGTAATCCTTAATAACAACAAGATGTCCATCAGTTCCAACGTAGGTAGCCTGGCAGCTTACCTGGGACGAATAAGGTCGGATCCCAAGTATTCTCGCTTGAAAAAAGATTTTGAACAGATGGCCAAGCGCCTGCCTGTTTTAGGGGATCGATTGGTTGATTCTGCTGAGAGGATCAAGGGCGGGCTGAAATATTTAATCATGCCCGGGATGCTCTTCGAGGAACTCGGTTTTACTTATTTTGGGCCGGTGGACGGTCATAATATTGAGGCAATCAAAAACATACTGAAACAAGCAGATATGATGAAGGGCCCGGTGATGGTCCACGTTGTAACGGAAAAGGGTAAGGGTTACTCATATGCTGAAAAATCTCCGGAGATTTTTCACGGTGTAGGGCCCTTTGACCCAAGCAACGGCCTGCCGCTCAAAAAGAAAAAAGAACCTTCTTATACGGAAGTATTCGGTAAGACTCTTCTGGAAATTGGCCGGAATGATCAGAGAATCGTTGCTATAACGGCAGCCATGACCGCAGGCACCGGGCTTCGTAAATTTGCCGGGGAATTTCCGGAGCGTTTTTTTGACGTGGGTATAGCCGAGCAGCATGGTGTGACCATGGCTGCCGCTCTTGCCGCTGGAGGGATGCGTCCGGTCTTTGCTGTTTATAGCACTTTTTTACAGCGTGCTTACGATCAATTAATCCACGATGTATGCCTTCAGAAACTGCCGGTGGTTTTTGCTGTTGACCGGGCCGGCATTGTCGGAGAAGATGGGGAAACTCACCAGGGTCTTTTTGATTTGACCTACCTGCGAAGTATACCAAACATGTCCATTATGGTTCCGGCTGATAAAGATGAACTGCAAAATATGCTTCACATGGTTGTAGCTTATGAAGATGGTCCGGTAGCCCTGCGTTATCCGCGGGATAAAGTGGCCGGATTACTGATGCAGAAGCCATATCCTTTGTCCTGGGGACGGGGAATTTTAATAAACCAGGGAGAAGATCTCCTCATTGTTGCCGTGGGGCCTGTTGTCAAGCAAGCCATGCTGGCGGCGGAGAAGCTTTTCTGGCAGGGGATAAAAACCGCAGTTATTAATGCTCGTTTTGTAAAACCACTTGACGATGAACTGATTGCAGGTTGGGCTCAAAAATGTGGACGAGTTATAACTGTGGAAGAAAATGTCGTTAGTGGCGGTTTCGGTAGCGGTGTAGCCGAAATGTTGGCTAAAAGAGGCCTGGCTGTTCATGTTAGAATGATCGGCATTGATGATTCTTTTGTCGGGCAAGGAAGCCGTCCGGTGATGCTTGCCCGCTGTGGGCTTGATGCCGAAGGGATCTATAAGACAGCATGTTCTTTTGCCGGAGAAAAGGCAGCCAAATGGGTAACTTGAGTAGGCCGGGACGCCGGAAGCGTGTTGACCTGGTTTTGCAGGAGAAAAAGCCCGATCTGAGCCGCAGCAGGATCAGGGCGGAAATTATGGCCGGAAATGTTCTGGTAGATGGAAGGGTATGTGATAAACCTGGTACTGCAGTCGATGCTAATGCTTCGATAACCCTGCAGGCAAGGGCCAACCCATATGTCAGCCGTGGTGGTCTTAAGCTGGAAGGGGCCCTGAAAGATTTTTCTCTTGACGTAACCGGTCAGACTGTACTTGACGTAGGCGCTTCAACCGGTGGTTTTACCGATTGCCTCCTTCAGAAGGGGGCAAAAATGATTTATGCCCTTGATGTCGGCTATGGTCAGCTGGATCTGAAATTGAGAAACGATCCGCGGGTAGCGGTAATGGAACGGCGCAATGTTCGCGACCTTCGCTGTTCTGATTTGCCCCTGGATCCCGATCTGGCGGTTGTAGATGTTTCCTTTATCTCATTACGCAGGGTGCTTCCGGTGCTTGCCGGGATTTCGATTCCGGAAATACTGGCGCTTGTTAAGCCCCAGTTTGAAGTTGGGAGAGTGGAAGCAAGCAGGGGAAAGGGAGTGATCCGTTCTCCGGAAGCACATCGAAGGGTCCTCGGAGAAATCCTGGGCAGTGCGGAAGAGGCAGGGTACTACTGTCGAAATGTTTCTTATTCACATCTGCCAGGGCCAAAAGGCAACATAGAATATTTTATTTATTTAACCAGAGAGAATGAAGTTGCATATACCGTGATGACCGGCTGCGAAGTGGCTATAAAAAAAGCGATTGAAGAAGCTTTGCGGGTTTTTAATCGGACCAGGTAAAAATTTCGGCGGCAGGAATCGGAACAGAGAAAAAGAATTATTTTTTTATCATCACTGCGGGAGGCACTACTTGAAAAATATTGGGTTGATACCAAACTGGCACAAAAATAATTCCAAGCTGGTGGTCGAAAGGGTCAGCAATTTTTTTGCTGAACGAGGGGTCACCCTGCGAGTGGCATCCAAAAGTGAAGCTGATTTTTACAGTGAAGTACCACTTTCTGAACAGCTCGATTCATGGCGAGACCAAATGGGACTGATTATTGTGGTCGGTGGTGACGGGACTATTCTCCGGGTGGCCAGAGATATGGCCTGCTGGGATATTCCGATTCTCGGTATTAATCTTGGTCACAGGGGTTTCCTTGCAGAAATAGAAGTGGAACAGATGGAGCGATTTTTGCAATATATTGTTGCAGAACGGTACGGTTACCAGGAAAGAATGATGATTGAGGCGCAGCTTAAGCGCGGCTCGGAAGAAATTGGCAGCTACATGTCTTTAAATGATATAGTTATATCCAGAGGACCTTTTTCGAGAATTATCAAGGTAGAAGCATACGTTAATGAAGATTACATGGAAAGTTATTACGGTGATGGCCTGATTGTATCGACTCCGACCGGTTCAACCGGTTATTCGCTCTCGGCGGGCGGGCCGATAGTGAATCCCTCGATGGAGCTTTTCGTAGTTACGCCCATTTGTCCTCACAGCCTCTATAACCGGTCTCTCATTGTTAACGGGGCTGACAGTATGAGGCTGAGTATCGATTCGCGACAGGTAGAAGTAATGCTAACAGTAGACGGCCAGGTTCGCTTCGCGCTGCAGGACGATGATCAAATTATTATCAAGCAGGCTGTGCAGAGAGTAAAATTGGTCTGTTTTGATGATTACTCTTTCTACCGCAGCCTTCAGCAGAAGCTGAAAGCCTAGCTTATGATAAGAGAAAAGAAAGAAACTGGCAGAAAGCGGTAATTAATGGTTGTCTTTATTCTGCCAGCCATTAATACGAAGAAGGCAATAAATCAATGTAGATATATCAGGGGAGGAAAAGGATGCTGGTTGAGCTTAAGGTGGCCAACTTTGCACTGATCGAAGATTTAAGCCTGACTTTCAGCTCCGGACTGAATGTGCTAAGTGGAGAAACTGGGGCCGGCAAGTCCATTGTCATTGACGCGATAAACCTGATTATAGGTGAAAGGGCTGCTGTTGAGCAGATTCGTCAGGGTGAAGAAAAAGCTTATGTCGAAGGAATTATCAGCTGTCCAGATCCCCTTCATGAATTTATTGGCAGCCTGCTGAATGAATCGGGAATAAGTTTTGACGGTGAACTTATATTAGCCCGGGAAGTATATCGCAGTGGACGCAGTGTGGCCAGGGTAAACGGGCGGGCTGTGCCCGTTTCTTCCCTCAGGGAACTTGGACAGCATCTTGTTGATCTGCACGGGCAGCATCAGCACCAGTCTTTGCTTCGTGCTGAACAGCACCTTGAGCTGCTTGATTCATTCGGTGGAGAGGAAATATTGAAGGTGCGAGCAGGCCTGGCCGTTCTTTACAGGAAGAGACAGGAACTGGCCGGTAAATTAAGTTCATTGGGTGAAGACGGGATCGAAAGGGAAAGGCGGCTCGATGTTTACGCCTTTCAGTTAAAAGAAATCAGGGCAGCAGGGATATACCCCGATGAAGACGATGAATTGTTGCAGAAAGAGAAAATATTAGCTAATGCTGAGAAAATCTGTACTGCTGCTGCCGGCGCTTACAATGAACTTTATGCCGGTGAGAATGAGGGGGCAGGAGAAGCCCTCATTGACCGCTTGAAACGATCGACAGAAGTGCTCAATGAAGCCGCCAAAATAGATGAAAATTTGGGAACGGTTGTTGAAATGATGAACAGTGCAGCGACTCAGCTGGAAGAAGCATCTCATGAGCTGCGTTCTTACCAGACAAATTTTGAATACGACCCTGTAGAGCTGGCCAATATCCAGGAACGTCTCAATTTACTACAAAATCTGAAACGCAAGTACGGCTCAACCATTGAAGAAATTATTGCTTTTGCCGATAAGGCTGAACAGGAAATGGAGAGATTGCAGAACAGTGAGAAGCTGGCTGAAGAAATTAAAAACGAGATGGCGGAAAATGAAAAGCAGATGCAGCAAGAAAGCCTTCGACTTCGCTGCTTGCGCCTTGACGTTGCCTCGATCCTGGAAAAACAGCTTGAAGAATGCCTGGGGGATCTTGCTATGCCGGAAGCCCGCTTTGTGGTCAAATTTTCTGAGCGGGATAAAGCGTCTCCAAAAGGAATGGACCAGATCGAGTTTTTCTTTTCTGCTAATGAGGGTGAGGAAGTTAAACCTCTGACAAAAATAATCTCCGGCGGGGAAGTATCGCGAGTAATGCTCGCTTTGAAAACAATTTTGGCCGAACAGGATCTTATTCCAGTCCTTATCTTTGATGAAGTCGATTCCGGGATTGGAGGGGCCACCGTGCAGGCTGTAGCTGAAAAACTGACCCGACTTGCCGGAAGTCACCAGGTCATGTGTGTTACGCACAGCCCCCAGATTGCGGCCATGGCCGACAGCCATTTCCGACTGTTTAAGAAAACCGTGGGCAAACGTACCCTTACCCTGGCAGAGCAGGTTACCGATGACCGGCGGAGGGAAGAACTGGCCAGGATGCTTGATGGAGCCGGGATCGATCAGGTCTCCCTTAAGCATGTGGACAGCCTTCTTGCGAGAGCGGAACGTTTTAAGGAACGGGAAGCCGGTTAATTACAGGCCAGGAGAAGCGCTGCAAAACACGGGAGAAAAGATTCTGATCTGAAGGAACATCAATAATAGAGTATAGTAATCTTTAATGTTACAAGTGGCAGGAGGTGTTTGTGATTAACGATAATTTACACGAGGAAACGCTTTCCACCAGCTATCTCTACCGGGGGCGCATTATTACTGTGCGCCAGGACCGTGTACGGCTGCCTGGAGGACGAGAGGCTTTTCGGGAAGTGGTGGAACATCCAGGAGCGGTGGCTGTGCTGGCTCTCGACAGCAACAAAAAGGTGATTTTTGTCAAACAGCACCGTCAACCGACAGGTAAAGTAATGCTTGAAATTCCGGCCGGAAAACTGGAACCTAATGAAGAACCGTTGGAGTGTGCTAAAAGAGAGCTCCTTGAAGAAACGGGGATGCAGGCAGAAAAGTGGTCCAGCATGTTTTCATTTTACCCTTCTCCTGGTTTTTGTGATGAATTGATTTACCTTTTCAAAGCCGAAGGTCTAAGCCGGGGGGTTCCCAATACTGAAGATGTTGAAGAGAATATTGAATTATTTGCCGGCACCCTTGAGGAAATGGGTAAACTGATCAGGGAAGGTAAAATCAGGGACGGGAAAACAATTATTGCCGTCCAGTACGGCTTGCTTGAAATGTACACAATTTAAATATAATTTAAATTAATTATCGTTATTGGATAATACCTGCAGGTATTCAAAGCGGCGCCGTTGAATTATTAAAAACCCCGTTGTGAGGTAGTTTAAAGAATGCAGACGCAATTACAATCTTATACAAATTATCTGGCGGTAGAAAAGGGATTGGCCAGGAATACTTTAGAATCGTACAACCGTGATATAAGGAAAATGATTGCCTTTCTGAAAAAGAAAGGAGTGACCAATCCTGAAGCGGTTAATCAAGATATGCTGGTCGAATTTATCAGCGAATTGAAAAATAACGGCCAGGCCACCTCTTCCATTTCCCGCTGCATTGCTTCAGTTCGATCTTTTTTTAATTTTTTGCTCCAGGAAGGTGTTATCCCCAAAAATGCTGCCTGGAAACTGGAGTCACCGCGAATCGAAAGGAAACTTCCCCGCATTCTGACAACCGACGAAGTGAATAAATTGCTGGATCAACCTTCAACCGGCAAGCATAAAGAACTGCGGGACAAGGCCATGCTGGAACTGCTTTATGCTTCAGGGATAAGGGTATCGGAACTGGTATCTCTTGATATAAATGATTTTGATCCTCGGGTTGGTTATCTTCGCTGCCGGGGTAAGGGAATGAAGGAAAGAATTGTTCCTGTCGGTTCGATGGCCGTAAATTATGTAAATGAATATTTGCGAAAGACCCGGACAAGAATGATTAGAACAAACAGCGAAACGGCCCTCTTTGTTAACCAGCATGGTAGGAGGATGACCAGGCAGGGATTCTGGAAAATATTAAAGAAATATGCTCAAAAAGCGAATATTAAAGGTGAAATAACTCCCCACACCTTACGCCACTCTTTTGCCACTCATCTTTTGGAGAATGGAGCGGATCTACGTTCGGTTCAGGAGATGCTTGGACATTCAGACATATCAACCACCCAGATTTATACCCAGGTTACCAGGAGAAAAATTCGGGAAGTTTACGATAAAGCTCATCCCCGCGCCTGAACAGCCGTGGTCCGCCAGGATACAGCCCGGCTCTGCCGGCGACAGGAGCAAATAAGTGGATCTGATCATCACTCATGAAAACAGCGATTTTGACGCGTTGGCAGCAGTGGTAGCTGCAGCCAAACTGTATCCGGGAAGTTATGTCCTTCTTCCCGAGCAGCTGCAGCCCAATGTCCGCTCTTTTGTCAATCTACATCGTGATCTCCTTCCCTTAATCGATCCCAAAGAAATTGTTGATGATCATCTTGAATTGCTGTTGATAATCGATACAAATCGCCGTGAGCGACTCGGAAAATGGGATTATTTAGTTGATCAAGCCGCGCATGTTTACATCTATGATCATCATCCGGGAGATGAAGATATTGATGCTGAAAAATCTTCCATAGAAGCGATTGGTGCAACAACGACTATACTGCTGGAAAAATTACGAAAAGAAAAGATAAAAATAACTGAATTTGAAGCGACTCTCTTTGCCCTGGGTATTTATGAAGATACAGGCTGCCTGACTTATGAAATTACTAACTCCCGGGATGCCCGGGCGGTATCATATTTATGGGATGCCGGGCTCAGTGTCAGATTACTGCAGGAAAATCTTAGATCACCGCTTAATGATATTCAGAAAAGGCTCCTGGAGAAGTTAATCCACAGCAGTGAACTGCACGAACTTAATCGACGGCGGGTATTAATCAGCTCCACTTCCCTGAATGAATATGTGGTTGGAGCTTCGGCGTTGCTGCAGTTGCTCGATGAAATTGAAGATGCCGGCATGACCATTGTGATTATAAGGATGACTGACAGCATATACATGGCAGCAAGATCGCGAGACGAAGATCTAAACTTGCTGGAGCTCCTGGCACCTTTCGACGTGCGGGGTTATCCGGCTGCCGTATCTACTCATTTCAAAGGGACAAACACTGAAGTTGTAAAAAAGCGGGTGCTTGCTTATCTAGGGGAAAATTTGCCTTTCTCACTCACCGCAGGGGAAGTGGCTTCCAGACCTGTATTTACCCTCAACAGCGATACAAGCCTGGTAGCTGCAGATGAGCTGCTCATGGAGCACAATTTCAAGGGATGCCCGGTGCTGGAAAAGGGAAGACTGGTTGGTATTATTTCCCGCCGTGATCTGCGCAAAGGTGTGCGCAATGAGCTGGGTCATGCCCCGGTCAAAGGATTTATGACAAGACAGGTGATCAATGCTTCTCCGCAGGACTCACTGACTGATTTGCGCCGTTTGATGATGGAGCACAATATCGGACGGGTGCCCATAGTTAATGAAACGGGCAAACTGATCGGAATAATAACCCGTTCTGATATCCTCCGCCACCTGAATTATTTTGATCGCCACGGACATTCCCTGAAAGAAAAAGGATCTACTGTCGGGAGCTATGACAGGGTAGATGGAGAAGAAAAATTCAAGGGCAGTGACGAATTTAATCTGCTGGAGCTGATGGAAAGCGGTCTTTCCACTGTGATACAGAGTCTGCTGCGCACCATCAGCAGGCTGGCCGAAAGAAAAGAAATGAAAGTTTACCTGGTGGGAGGTATTATAAGGGATCTTCTGCTCAGATACCCCCTGGAAAAAGACCTTGATTTTGTTGTGATCGGAAATGCTGTTGCCTTTACATATGCTTTGCAGAAAATCAGCAATGGCACGGTCAGGCATTTTGACCGGTTTGGCACAGCTTCGCTTTACATGAAAAACGGGATAAGGCTTGATTTTGTTACTGCCCGCAGGGAATACTATGAATCCCCGGCTGCCCTGCCCCGCGTGGAAAGTTCCGGATTGAAGAATGATCTTTTCCGGAGAGATTTCACTATTAATACGATGGCCTGTTCCCTGGATACAGATAACTACGGCAGGCTTTATGATTATTTTAACGGTAGACAGGATTTGCGGAATCGCTTGATCAGGGTTCTCTATGAAATAAGCTTTATTGACGATCCACTGCGGATACTGAGAGCGGTTCGTTTTGAGCAGCGCTATAATTTTACAATCGAAGCGGAAACCCTGAGGCTCATTGAGAAAGCCATCGATGCAAAAGTCCTGATCAAGGTAAGCAGGCAGCGCCTCAATCAGGAACTAAGGCTGGTCTTTAGAGAGCCGTCTCCGGTTCGTATTTTAAAACGTTTTGAACAGCTCGGGATAATAGATCTCTTATATCCGGGAGTAAAAACAGATTCCGAAACCTGGAAGCGGCTTTCTTCTCTTGAAAAATTGCTCCGCCGTGCTGAAGAGAAGGTCTGGCAAAACCAGCCGGATCGAGAAATGGTTTATTTGAGCAGCTTGCTCTATGGTTTGGAATCTGCAAAAAGGTCTGCTATAATAAAAAAGTTAAATTTGTCCAGAGAAAAAGCTGTCGCCTTGAAAGTGACCTGCCGTGAGGCACAGTCAATAGTCGAAAAATTGACTGATGAAGGGCACAAGCCGAGCACCATTGTCAGCTTGCTTCAATATCTGCCTCCGGAAACGATATTCATGGCCTATACCCTGGCCGGGCAGAAAAGTATCCGCAGCATACTGAAGCTGTATCTTGATCAACTACAGCTCGTGAAGCCGCATCTTAACGGCAGAGATTTAAAACGAATAGGACTGGAGCCCGGGCCTTTCTATCGCCGGGTTATGGAGGAACTAAAAAAAGCGGTTCTGGATGGTGAATTAAAAACCAAAGAAGAAGAAGTAGCTTTTGTGGAAAAATATATGAAGGAAACAGAAACAGGGGAGGACTAATATTTGATCGGTCTCGATCCAATAACCATTGCGTTGCGAATACCGGCACTGCTTATCGCTATCACTGCTCATGAATATGCCCATGCGCGGATGGCTTATCATTTCGGTGATGCAACAGCAAAGTTGCAGGGCAGAATGAATCTTAATCCTATCAATCATCTTGATCCCATTGGAACGTTGATGATTTTACTTGTCGGTTTCGGCTGGGCCAAACCGGTTCCTATTAACCCTTATAATTTTAATCAGTATCGTAGTGGACTGCGGTGGGTTTCCTTTGCCGGTCCTATGTCCAATTTTATCCTTGGTTTTCTGACGCTCCTGCTGCTCAATATTTTGTTTACCGGTGGGTTAACGGGCGGGCTTTTTATTCAGTTCCTGGTGGTGTTTATGCAGCTAAATATATTGCTGGCAATTTTTAACCTTGTACCCATTCCACCACTGGACGGCTCCAAGATCCTGATGTCTTTTCTGCCCGATGCTTATCTCAGTTTTTACCGACAGCTGGAGCGATATGCAATGATGATATTATTGTTACTAATATTTACCGGCGGGCTGGGAGCAATTATCATGCCGCTATACAGAATGGTCTACGGTTTGTTCAGTACATTAATCGGAGTAATTCCCGGTTTGTAATAATGCAAGGATAGTTTGCATAAGGAGGCTGCAGTTTAAATAATGGCGAAAAAAAGGGTATTTTCAGGAATTCAGGCTACAGGCAATCTTCACCTGGGCAATTACCTGGGCGCTGTCCAGAACTGGGTGAATTTGCAGGAGGAATATGATAATTATTTTTGCGTAGTGGATATGCACACAGTCACGGTTCCCCAGGATCCAGAGGTGCTGCGGGCCAATGTCAGGGAAGTGGCCGGCCTGCTTTTTGCCGCCGGTGTTGATGAACAGTATTCCGTAGTTTTTGTTCAGTCTCATGTCAGGGCCCATGCCGAGTTAGCCTGGTTGTTGAATTGTGTTACACCCATGGGCTGGCTACACCGCATGACTCAGTTCAAGGAAAAATCTGCCAAACAAAAAGAGGAAGTAAGCATCGGTTTATTTGATTATCCTGTTTTACAGGCAGCAGATATTATGCTCTACGATGCACACCTGGTGCCGGTTGGAGAGGATCAGAAACAACATGTGGAACTATGTCGGGATATAGCCCAGCGCTTTAACTATCGTTTTGGGGAAGTTTTTGTTCTGCCGGAAGCGCTCATTCCGCCGGTTGGCGGGAGAGTCATGGGCCTGAGCAATCCGGAGAATAAAATGAGCAAAAGCGAAGAGAAAAAAGAAGATGCTATTTTCCTTTTAGATACTCCGGATGACATCAGAAAAAAAATCCGCCGCGCGACAACCGATTCGCTGCGGGAAATTCAATTCGACGAAAAACGCCCCGGGATAAATAATTTACTGACTATTTACCGCTTGCTAACCGAAGAAGAGCCCAGGTCAGTGGAGAATCATTTTGCCGGGAAAAGTTATAAAAACTTGAAAGATGAACTGGCCGAATTGATAGTCGAAAAATTGAAGCCACTGCGGGAGCGTTACAACGAGTTGACCGGAGAAGAGGGATATCTCGATCAAATGCTGGCCAGGGGAGCTGAACGGGCGGAAGAATATGCTGATAAAAAGATAGCCCAGGTAATGAAACACATGGGTTTGCGATAAAAGTGTGATATTCTGTCAGGGCCTAATGCCGAATTCCTGGACGGTTTGACTAAAAGAAAGTATTCGCATCCGTGTAAGTAATTTGCGAGCGAAAAGGAAACTGGAACAATGCCGGAACAAGCAGAATATAAAATTAAGCTACCTGCATTTGAAGGGCCGTTCGATCTGTTATTTCACCTGATTAAAAAAGCCGAGGTTGATATCTGGTCTATATCCATTGCCGATATTACCGATCAATATCTTGCTTATTTGCAATCGATGAAGGAACTGAATCTTGATATCGCCAGTGAGTTTCTGGTAATGGCTGCTACCCTGCTTCGTTTGAAATCTAAATTGCTTCTGCCGCGTCCTGCCACTGTGGAAAGTGAGGAAGAAGACGAGGAATATTTCCGCATAAACACGGCTGAAGAGTTTTTTTTGCGGCTTGAAGAATACCGCTTTTTTAAAGAATTATCCAGCCTGCTGAAATTGAAAGAAGAAGAACAACAGAAAATTTACCTGCGTTCCACAGGTGGGCGGAAGATGATGGTCATCAGCAGACAGGAATCGGTTTATACAATATGGGAGGGCGCAGACCATTTAAGTGAGATTATGCATCGTTTTGCTGCTGTAACCATGAATGATAGTTACAGCCCTGCTTTCAATGCCCTGGAAGATTTTGTGGTTTCTGAAAAATCGGCTTACATCGAGAGTATTTTACGGAAGGCAAAGAGGGCTCTGCCGATGAAAAATTTTATCAGTGGTGAAAAGCTCTGGGATTTAATCGTTACATTCGTTGCCCTTCTGGAAATGGCCAGACTGCGCCGGGTTATCCTGCTTCAGGAGTACCCTTTTGGTCAGATCCTGGTAGCCTTGAGAAATGATGAAGAAATTGGAAAAGGTGAAGATGATGAGCAGAGAACTGCAGAAGAAAATTGTTGAAGCCGTTCTTTTTATCAGTGAAGAACCGGTTAAACAGGAAAGAATTGCTTCGGTGTTGCAGCTTACGGCAGAGGAAGCGGAGGACCTGGTTGAGGAACTGCGCGAAGATTTGGCTGATGCCGGACGGGGGCTGCAGGTCTTTGCTGTGGCCGGTGGTTACCAGATGGGAACGCTGCCGGAAATAGCACCCTATCTCGAAAAAGCCTTCAGCGAGGAAGTGTCGGGGAATCTTTCCAATGCTGCCCTCGAAGCCCTTGCTATAGTTGCCTACAAGCAACCAGTCACGAGAATTGAAATTGAATCAATCAGGGGAGTGCGCAGCGAGCATGTTCTCGAAAACTTGCTCAAGAGGCGCCTGATCAGGATCAGCGGGCGAAAGGAAGGGCCGGGCCGGCCGCTGCTTTACAGTATTACTCCCGATTTCCTGAAATATTTTGGCTTGAAGGGGCTGGATGATCTGCCTCCGCTGGAAAGCGTTGAGAAAGAAGAACAAGAAGAAAAGGTGGAAAAATCTGTTTCGGGGGAGGATTAGAATGCGGCTGGCAAAATACCTGGCTGATGCCGGAATTGCTTCACGCCGCCGTGCCGAAGACATTATCAGGCAAAAGAGAGTGAAGGTGAACGGCTTCACAGCCGAGTTGCCCCAGACTGAAGTAGAAGAAAGCGATAATGTGACTGTTGATGGGAAAAAGGTCAGAGGCTCCGAAAAAAAAGTTTACCTTCTCCTCAACAAACCTACAGGTTACATCAGCACCGCTGTTGATACCCACGACCGTCCGACCGTTATTGATTTGTTGAAAAAGGTCAAGGAAAGAGTATATCCTGTCGGAAGACTCGATGCTGATACAAGCGGAGCTCTCATTCTAACTAATGACGGGAAGCTGGCTTACCGTCTCACTCACCCGCGTTATGGCATTAAAAAAACATATCGGGCCCTGGTGAAGGGAATACCGGGTAAAAAAATCCTTGATAAAATGGCAAAGGGATTGCTAATTGAAAATCGGAAAACTGCTCCGGCGGAAATAAAGCTGATCGATAGAGATAAAAAGCAAAATCTGGCTATGCTGCAGATTGTCCTTACCGAAGGGAAAAAAAGGCAGGTCAAAAAAATGTGTTCCGCTGCCGGTTACCCGGTGGTTCAACTGCAGAGGATCAATTTTGCCGGATTAACAGTGGACGAATTAGCTGTTGGATCGTATCGTGTTCTGAAAGCGGATGAAAAAAGGCGTTTGTACGATATGGTCGGTCTTAAGCAATAAAATTACTTGCAATAAGAGAATATAAATGAGAGAATAACATTGTTTTGAAAATGTTCAATGCTGGTCGAAAGTTTCTGGAGGAGGAACCGGAATGGCGGAGCCTGCCTGTGCAGTACGAGGCATACGGGGTGCAACGACAGTAGAAAAGAATGAAGCGGAACTAATTTATGTTGCTACCCAGGAGCTGCTGGTGGAAATTATAAGAAATAATAATTTTTCTGCAGACGATATAGCCGCTGCTTTATTTTCAACCACTGAAGATCTAAATAGCGCTTTTCCGGCACGCGCAGCCCGTGAGATGGGCTGGCACAGTGTGCCTCTTTTCTGCAGCCAGGAAATAGATGTCCCGGGAGCTCTTGGTTTATGCATCAGGGTTTTACTACTTGTTAATACTACCATGAGACAGGATCAGGTTAGACATATCTACCTCAGAAAAGCGGTAAACCTGCGAAAACTCTAAAGAGTGTAGCAGGTAAAAAAGGTTTTTAATCTTATGGAAGAGAATTGAAACTTATGTTGCAAGATAAATGCTATCCAAAAATTGCCATAGACGGGCCGGCCGGTGCCGGTAAGAGCACGGTTGCCAGAGAAGTAGCCAGACGACTTCAGATAAAATACCTTGATACAGGTGCCATGTACCGGGCCATTACCTTAAAGGTTATCCGGGAAAATATAGATTTAAATAATTCTGTCGCACTTCAGGAAATACTTTCCATAACAGATGTGCAGATTAACGAAGACAACAAAGTTTTTCTGGATGGAGAAGAGGTAACGGTTGAAATTCGCTCACCGCAGGTTAATAAGATGGTTTCACCCGTTTCATGTATTTCTTCGGTGCGGCGCAAAATGGTAACTATTCAGAAGGCGATTGTCCTGCAGTCTAAAGGGATTATCATGGAAGGAAGGGATATTGCTTCGAGGGTTATGCCCGATGCCGATTTTAAATTATTTCTTGATGCATCGGTGGAGGAACGGGCCAGAAGACGGATGAAAGAACAACGGGACAAAGGGATCATGATGTCTGCTTTAGAGGTGACCAGAGAAATCGCTGCCCGTGACCGGATTGATTCTACGCGGGAAGATTCTCCACTGATAGTAGTTCCCGAAGCAATAGTAATTGATACAACAGCGATGGCTTTTGAAGAAGTAGTAGATGATATTATACGAATCGTCAGAGAAGGGTTGTCCTGTTCGGGAAATGGGTGATTTGATTGTTATACGCTTTTGGGCGGTTAATCTTTGCCATATACCTGAAAATATTTCTTCGCTTCCATGTTTACGGCAGAGAACACATTCCAGTGCGCAGGCCTTTCATTATCTGCGCCAATCACATTAAATGGCTTGATCCGGCAGCGGTTGCCGTAGCCATGCCACCGACGACCAAGATTTATTTTATGGCTAAAAAAGAACTGTTCAGCAATATTGTGTTCAGTTATATTTTGAATAAGGTCGGCGCGTTTCCGGTTAATAGGCAGGATGCAGATTACGCTGCATTTAGAAGGGCATTTCAATTGTTAAGGCACGGCAAAGTTTTAGGACTCTTTCCGGAAGGAACGCGCAGTAAAGATGGAAAATTGCAGAAAGCATACGGTGGAGCGGCATTCATTGCTGTACGAAGCGGAGCGCCAATACTGCCGGTGGCCATTCTGGGGCCTTACCGTTTTTTCAAACCAGTGCACGTTTACATCGGTTCTCCATTTGTTCTGCCCCCCCTGATTTATGAGCAGAAAGAAGATAAAAAAATGATGCTCGAAGAGATGAGCCGTGAGATAATGAATAATATAAGAGATTTGCTGCCCCACCAGGGGGTTGTAGGCAGCAGAGAAAAGGAAATGAATTGATAAAGGAGTATTTAATTCTGTGCAGGTAATTATGGCTAAAAGAGCCGGATTTTGTTCCGGAGTCAAACGGGCTGTAAACCGGCTGCTGGAAGAATCCGCCGGATTTGAAAAGGTAAATACACTTGGGCCGCTTGTTCATAACGACGATGTAGTTAATTACCTGAAACGTTATTCCATCGAAGTCATTGAGCAGCCGGAAGAGGCTGATGGAGCTTTTGTGGCAGTGCGCACTCACGGAGTTCCTCCGTCGATGCTCAGTAATTTAAAGGAGAGAGGCGCTGTTATTATTGATTTAACCTGTCCGCGTGTCAGTAAAGTTCAGCAAATCGCGGCAGGTCTTTTTAGCAGCGGGAAACAGGTTTTGATTTTTGGCAACCGGGATCATCCCGAGGTCAAGGGACTTGTGGGGTGGGCAGGGGAAAAGGCAATTGTTGTTACCTCTACCGATGAGCTGGCGGATCTTACATTTGAACAATCGGTAGCCTTAATTGCTCAGACAACTGCCGATCCAGGACAGTATGAAGAAATTAAGAAAGCTTTCAGGGAGAAGTTTCCCGAGGGGGAAGTTTTTCAAACCATATGCCCGGAAACAGGGCTCAGGCAGAAAGAAGTTGTCAATCTGGCACAAAGGGTCGAAGCGCTTATTGTTGTTGGAAGCAAGTCCAGCGCGAACACAAAAGCCCTTTTTGATTGCTGCCGGCAGTTAAAGCCATCCTGCCGGGTAACAAATGCAGGGGAGTTGGATTGGTCTTTTTTACAGGAGTTTAAAACGGTAGGGGTAACCGCCGGAGCTTCGACTCCCCCCTGGACGATTAAGGAGGTCGTGGAGAGTATGGAAAATGACAATTTGGATGTACAGCAGAATGAAGAGCAGTTTGATTTTGAGGGCGATGTCAAGGTGGCCCAGGTCGGCGAACAGGTCAGCGGAAAAGTGGCCCGGGTAACGGCGGAAGAGGTTTATGTCGATATTGGGGCCAAAACAGAAGCTATACTTCTCGCAGAAGAGGTGCATCTCGAGAAAGGTAAGGAACTTACAGAACTGTTTGCACCTGAAGACGACATCGAGGTGACCGTTCTGGAAACTGATGAGCAGGAAGGAAAGGTCATTGTTTCCCATAAAAGACTGGCCAGGGAAAAACGTCTGAAAGAAATAGAACAGGCTATGGCCGATGATCTGATCATGGAAGGCCGGGTTAAGCAGGTAGTGCAGGCCGGCATGGTTATCGATATTGGTGCAGGCGTGGAAGGTTTCATGCCCGGTTCCCTGGTCGATGTCCGCTTCATTCCTGATTTTCAGGAATTTAAAGACGAGCAGATCCAATTTAAAGTCCTGGAGTTCGATCGTGATAAAGGTAAATTAATCCTCACGAGGAAAAAAATTATCGAAGAAGAAAATGCCATTAAACGGGAAGATATCTTGCAATCACTGGAAGTAGGTTCAACGATCAAGGGTGTGGTTAAGCGGCTGACCAATTTCGGGGCTTTCGTGGATATAGGTGGTATTGACGGATTGGTTCATATTTCAGAGCTTTCATGGGAAAGGGTAGGTCATCCCAGTGAAGTGCTGAAGGTCGGCGATGAAATTGAAGTCAAGGTTCTCGAAGTAATACCGGAAAAGGAAAGAATTAGCCTCAGTATCAGAAAAACGCAGCCGGATCCGTGGACCATGGCTGTTCAGGAACTTGAAGGTGGACAGCTTATTACCGGGAAGGTGACTCGCCTGGTAAATTTTGGGGCTTTTATTGAATTACGTCCCGGTGTTGAAGGATTGGCTCACATTTCTCAACTTGCTGATTATCATGTTCAGCATCCATCTGAGATCTTAAAAGAAGGAGAAGAGGTTGAGGTAAAAATCCTTGAAATAAAACCAAAGGCCAAACGGATAAGCCTGAGTGTTAAAGAAGCCCGTGGTGTAACTGCTGCTTCCACAGAAGCTGCTGTAAATGGTGCAGAAAATGGACAGGTCACACTAGGTGATGTTTTTGGCGAAATGTTCGACAATGAGGATTTCTCAAATACCAGGGAAACTGCAGAAGAAGAAGTGAAACAGGAGCCTTCAGACGAAGAGCCTGAAAAGGTGGAAAAAGATTCTTCGGAGAATGAAGAGCAGATAGAAACTGCTGCCATAGAAGAAAAAGAAGCCCCTGTTGACGAAGATAATGGTATTGAAGAAACAGCCTCTGTCGAGGAAGAATCGGAACAAGTTAAAGAAGAGCCGGCCGAAGAGCCACTAGTGAAAGAAAATGCTGAAACAGAAGAAGAAGAGGAAACTACAGAAGAAAGTGATCGAGAATAAATGTCGGGCGCCTGGCGAAAAGACGAACATTTATTTTTCAGCCTGAGCAGGTCCCCAGGGAGGGCAGATTTTAAAGATATATCATTTGTCCACAACTGCCTTCCGGACATTGACCTTGCTGATGTCAGTATTGAAACGAGTATGCTGGGGCGAACGTTCCGTTCGCCTTTATTTTTTAATGCCCTCACCGGTGGTACGAGGCAATCGAAAATCATAAATGCTAAACTGGCTGCAGCAGCGCGAAAGATGGATTTGCCGATGGCAGTTGGTTCACAGATGACTGCCCTGCATAACCGCGGGCGAGAAGAAAGCTTTCGCATTGTTCGATGTATTAATCCGCGTGGTTTTGTGATGGCCAATATAGGTTCATATGCCGATCCACAAATGGCGGAGCGAGCGGTAAAAATGATCAGGGCTGATGCACTGCAGATTCATCTTAATACTCCGCAGGAACTGGCAATGGCCGAAGGCGATCGGCAATTCAGGGGAACGATGGAAAGAATAAAACAGATTGTTTCCGTCAGCTCGAAACCGGTGATTGTCAAAGAAGTAGGGTTTGGTATAGCCCGGGAAGAAGCGGAAATGCTTATCCAGTCAGGGGTCAGGGCTATTGATGTTGGAGGAAGAGGTGGTACAAATTTTCTGGTTATAGAAAGCATGCGAGCGGGGAAACACCTTTCCGCCGGGATCGCCGGCTGGGGTATCAATACGGCGATTAGTATTGTCGAAACTAATGCCGTTTCAAGGAAAGGGATCGACATAATGGCAACCGGTGGTCTGCACAATGCTCTTGATATAGCCAAAGCTATTTCGCTCGGGGCTTCAGCGATCGGTATAGCTGCTTATCCACTGCATTTGATGTTAAAAAAAGGATTTAATACCCTCATAAACTGGATCGCAGATGTAGAAAAAGAGTTGCGCATAGTCATGCTAATGACAGGTGCTTCTTCTCTTGTTGATTTACGAACAGTACCCCTGGTGATAACCGGTAAAACAGCGGAGTGGATGAAGCGCCGAGATATAGATCCGGATCTGTTTGCCCGAAGACAAAAATGCAGATAACGATGGAATGATGATCTTATGAAGAGAGAAAAAGAATTTTTAATTGAAGATGTCAAATCTGGCTCACCGGCCGATTTGGCCGGCATTAGAGCCGGCTGGAAACTGCTGTGTATGGATGGAAAGCAAATCGGGGATATTCTTGATTTCAGGATCATGGAATCGGATACACGTGTTAATCTGCTGTTAATCGATGAACGGGGCCGGTTAAGAAAAAAGACGATTGCAAAGAAGGTAGATGAACAACTGGGGATGCAGTTTAATCCGCCGACCATGGCCAGGATGAAGTACTGCAGCAACAAATGCCTGTTCTGTTTCATTGATCAAAATCCTCCCGGATTAAGGCCACCCCTGTATATAAAGGATGACGATTACAGGCTCTCGTTCCTTTACGGTAATTTTGTAACTTTAAATAGGCTTACCGAAGAGGAGTTGAAGCGGATTGTTAAGATGCGGCTCAGCCCGCTTTATGTTTCAGTCCACAGCACAAATCCCGGACTGAGGCAAAAACTCTTCGGTAATGAACGGGCTGAACGCGGTATGCAGAACCTGAGAAAGCTGGTCAGGGCCGGGATACGTATCCATGCCCAGATAGTGCTGTGTCCCGGCATAAATACGGGCCCTGAAATGAAGAATACGATCCGGGATCTTTATAAAATGGGAACCAATATATTGAGTATTGCCCTTGTCCCGGTGGGATTGACGAAACACAGGCAGGGTTTACCCGATTTGAGACTTTTTACAACAGCTGAAGCTGATGCTCTGATTGCGAAAGTGGAAAAACTGCAGAACTACTTTCTTTCCCGGCGGGGGACCAGGCTGCTTTATGCCGCAGATGAATTCTACGTGCTCTCCGGCAGAGATATTCCTGTTGCTGATGATTACGAGAATTACCCGCAGCTTGAAAACGGGATTGGATTGCTGAGAATATTCCTCGATGAATTGCAAAAAATTGAGGGTGTTGCCGGTGAAAAGGATCCCAGGCTAAATATTTCCCTGGTCACAGGATTGGCTGCTGAATATTATATTAGAAAACTGGTTGCAGTTTTAGAAGCGGGCAGCCAAAATTTAAGGTGCAAAGTTTTTATAATCAAAAACAGATATTTTGGGCCGGAGGTAAACGTTGCCGGTCTTTTGACCGGTTCAGATTTAATCAGGGAGTTGGAGAATAAGGAACTGGGTGACCTCCTAATTGTTCCCGCAACAGCTGTGAACAAAAAGAATGCTCTTTTCCTGGATGGTTTAAGCTTGCAGGATCTTGCAAAAAAGGTTGGGGCGCCGGTTTATATTGCAGGCGGGCCACTTGAGGCCTTGGCATTGCTTGAAAAAATAAGGGATGGCAATATTGTTTTGCAGGGAGGTATGAAGCAGTGAATAAAAATGTTGTAGCCATAGTCGGTCGACCCAATGTAGGGAAATCGACACTTTTTAACCGCCTTACTGCTGCCAGGACAGCCATTGAGGAGAAAGTGCCGGGTGTGACGAGAGATAGGCTCTATGGAATTGCCGAATGGGAAGGACGAAACCTGGTCATTATCGATACGGGGGGGCTGACTTTCGGTGATGAAGACAGGATCGGCGAACTGGTGCGCCGGCAGGTTGGATTGGCTGTTGAAGAAGCGGTTCTGATCATATTCCTGCTTGACGGACGGGAAGGTCCTACAGCACTTGATGAAGAGATTGCCGCCCTGCTCAGAAAGAGTGGAAAAGCTGTCTTAGCTGTCATCAATAAAGTAGATCATCATCATATGGACGAAGAAAAATATAATTTCTACGGACTCGGATTTGATCAGCCGCTGCCCATATCTGCTGCTCATGGCCGGGGAACCGGCGATCTGCTTACTGAAATTATCAGACTGTTGCCATACGGTGCAGGCTTTGAAGAAATTTATCCCGAAAATACACTTAAAGCGGCAGTAATCGGACGCCCCAATGTGGGTAAATCGTCGCTGATTAATGCTATTCTGGGAGAGGAAAGAGTAATTGTCAGCCAGGATCCCGGGACAACAAGAGATGCTATTGATACAGACTTTATTTTTGATCAGCAGCCCTGTGTGCTGATCGATACGGCTGGCATAAGGAGAAAAAGCAGGGTAAAAGATTCCGTCGAGTATTACAGTGTACTCCGTTCTTTAAAGGCTGTCCAGCGTGCTGATCTGGCTTTACTGCTTCTTGATGCCAAAGAAGGGATAACGGAGCAGGACCAGCGTCTGGCCGGTTATGTTGACCAGGCAGGTCGAGGCTTAATCCTGGTGGTGAACAAGTGGGATCTGCAGAAAGGGGAAGAGAAGGCCCGTTCCACATTTCTCGAGCAGGTCAAGCAATTATTAAGCTTTGTTCCCTATGCACCGGTCTGTTTTGTTTCCGCGCTAACGGGATGGCGCCTTCCCAGCCTTTTTCCGGCAATGATGGAAACATGGCAGGAACAGCATAAAAGGGTGACCACAGCCCTTCTGAATGAACTTCTTGCTGATGCCCTGGCTGTTAATCCGCCTTCTCAGGTCAAAGGGAAAAGGGTGAAACTATTTTATGTTACACAACCTTCGGTTAAACCGCCGACCTTCGTTTTCTTCACCAATGAACCGGAACTGGTTCATTTTTCCTACAGACGTTATCTCGAAAACAGGCTGCGTTACGCCTTTAATTTTACAGGCACTCCCATTGTGCTGAAATTTAAAAAGAGGAAGCGGAAAGGAGAATGATCTATGGAAATCCTTATTTTAATTGCCGCTTATCTGATTGGTTCAATCCCCTTCGGTTATATTTTGACAAAAATGTTTTTGAAAACAGACATTCGCAAACATGGCAGCGGTAATATCGGGGCAACGAATGTTTTACGGGTATTGGGGTGGAAGGTAGCCTTGCCGGTTTTCATACTCGATTTTGCCAAGGGTTTGCTGGTAGTGATCCTGGCCAGAGCAGTAACCGATATTCCAGTCATCTGGCTTGCCGCCGGATTGCTGGCTATGATCGGCCATAGTTTTCCCATCTTTCTTTCTTTCCGAGGCGGTAAAGCCGCGGCCACGGGAATCGGTGTGGTTGCCGCTTTGTCGGGATGGGTGACCCTGCTGCTGCTGGTCATTGCCGTCCTGGTGGTGTTTATTACCCGCTATGTTTCACTGGGCTCAATAATTGGTTCGCTAACTGTCCCGCTTTTGTTCTGGTTTTTCGGTTACGATGCTAATTATATAATTTTTGGTATTTGCATGGCCCTGCTGGTGATCGTCCGTCACCACCAGAATATCGGCAGGCTGCTCAGAGGGACCGAATCAAAGCTTGGTCAGAAAGCGGCTGTGTGACGCTAAGGAGGTGCAAGACATGATCAGAAAAGAGCTGTTGGAGCTGTTGTTCGAAGCGGCGAGTATTCAGCGATGGAATGATCACATCAGACCGGAGCATTTTACAGAGCTGGACAAACAGGCTCACAAGATGTTTTATGCTTTTGTTCTGGCCAAAATAGAAGAAGCTGACCGGGGTGCAAAGGTAGACTGGCAGCTATTGATTGAAGGTAGCATATTTGAATTTTTACAGCGGATTGTGATCACCGATATAAAACCGCCTATATACTATCGATTAATGGCAGAAAAGGGTGAACAGTTGAATCGCTGGGTTTTAGATCAGCTGCAGGATAAAATATGCGATCTGAGCGGCAGCATGAAACAAAAAATGGAAGAATACTTTTTTTCGAGCGGCTCAAAAAGATTGGAAAGAAGAATTCTCAAAGCAGCCCATTATCTGGCTACGAACTGGGAATTTAAAATCATCTACCGTCTCAACGAGGGGCTCTATGGCCTTGAAGAGACCAGGGCGGTCATAGCCAACCAGATAGAAGAACATTATGATCTGGCCGGAGTCCAGAAACTGACCCTTGGTAAGAAGACCAGCAATTTTCTTGATCTTGTGGGGCAGCTTAGGTTCCAACTGCGCTGGGCCCAATCGCCGCGAGTGCCGAAGACATCGGTTATGGGGCATATGCTGATTGTGGCCATGATGGCCTATTTCTGTTCCCTGGAAGTGGAAGCCTGTCCAAAGAGAGTATACAATAATTATTTTGCCGGTTTGTTTCATGACCTGCCTGAAGTCCTGACCAGGGATATTGTGTCGCCGGTCAAGAGATCTGTCGCCGGGCTGGAAGAAATTATTAAAGATATAGAAAACAGGCAGCTTGAAGAAAGAATTTTCCCTCTGTTACCCTCCAGTTGGCATCAGGAACTGAAGTTTTTCACCGACAACGAATTTGCCAGTAAAATAGTGGAAAATAATAAAATGCGGATCGTTACTTCGGAAGATATAAACGAATGTTATAACAGCGATTCATTTTCGCCCCTGGATGGAGAAATTATCCGGGCTTGCGATCACCTGGCGGCCTACATTGAAACTTTTCTTTCTATCTCGCATGGCATAAAATCAAACCACCTTGAGGAGGGGAACCGCCAGCTGTACAGCCGTTATAACAGCAGCATCGTTGCAGGAATCAATTTCGGCCAGCTGTTCAGCTATTTTAAAATTTAAAGAGGAAGACGGTTTTAGAGGATACAAAAATTTTAACTATTCGGCCTTATGAATTTTCGTTAAAGCAAAGCCTTGCCAAGGGGATGGTTCGAGCGTCATCGCAGCGAAGCGGAGGTCCGAAGGGAAGACGATGGAGCTGTCACCCTGGCACGGCAGTCCATGTCTGAGAAGTTACAAAATATTTATGATTCATGCCGAACATTTAAAAATTTAAAGCAGTTTGCGGCGACCGATTCGATAAGCTCTGAAATCAGGCAAATGTTTTAAGGCAATAACAAGGGCTGCTGCCGCTCCGAAAATCACCCAGGGAGGTTCCCCATTTAAAAATATAAAAATTATGGGAAGACAGAGGGCAGCATATCCGAAAGCGGTGTTGGTGTCGCGCAGAAGAAAGGTTAGAAGAAGGGCAATAACGATAGCCCAGAGGAGAACGAATGGGAAAAGGACAATAAGCACGCCAAAAGTTGTTGCCAGTCCCTTGCCGCCTTTAAAACCGATGTAAATGCTGAAATTATGGCCGAAAATGACCAGTAAAGAACACAATGCCAGCAGGTATGAGCTATCTGAAAATGAACGGACAAGTAACACAACCAGGATGCCTTTACCGACATCGCCAAGGCCGGTTAATAAACCCGGGAGCAGGCCGGCGGTGCGCAGGGTATTTATCCCACCGACATTACCTGAACCTGTCTTTCGGATATCCACTTTTTTAAAAGTCATGGTCAATATGTACGCAGTGGGGCAAGAGCCAATCAGGTAGGAAAGGACAGGTAAAATAAAATTTAATGTCATAGCCTGTTTTCTCCTTTGTGTAAAATATCCTCTGTAAGCATAACAGAAAAATGATTTATATAAAATGAATTGATTGCTTTTAATTTATAATTATATGCAATTTTGACGGATGGTCGGAAGAGAGTATATCTAAAAGTAGAAGGAGTATATATCTGGTGCGTAAATTCCCAGGTTAAAAGCTACATCATTGTCCACTGTAGAACTTACTTTGGGATTTTAATTACATTTGGTGTAGTAAATACAGCCGATTGTCTGTTTGACATTTCAATGGGCTTGCTTTAAAATGATTTAGGGATTGCATAAAAAATATTGGTTTATTATCGGGGCGTGGCGCAGTTTGGTAGCGCGCTTGACTGGGGGTCAAGAGGTCGCTGGTTCAAATCCAGTCGCTCCGACCACGATGAACAAAGGGTTTTTCGGGAGTCAAAGGTCTCGAAAAACCCTTTAATATAGGCTAAATAAAACTCCGGTACAACTTCATAGATGAATTTTAATATTAGTATTATTGTAAATAACTGACCTGCCCCACGAAAACTGATCCAGAATTTAAGTTAGTCGGGTAAAAGTAAACTAACTTAAAATTTGGCACATAAAACAGGGGCTAAATGGACTCCATTAAGTTGACACATCATTCGGAATTATGTTATAAATGAAATAACGATTTTATTCGTAAAGAGGAGTTTGACAAATGGGTATATTAGCTTGGATTATCGTCGGAGCAATAGCCGGATGGCTGGCGAGTATAATCGTTAAGGGAGGCTTTGGCCTG
>JAGYMW010000030.1 GCA_018400435.1 Bacillota bacterium
GATTAAGAACGAGATTCTTAGGCTTGAATCCAAATTACCATCTTTTTAGATCACCGGTTACTCACATAAATGATATCATTTCATACTTGCTTCAAAAGCATCGACCACCGTGTTACCGGCATCTATTGTTATAACCGAGCCGGTCATGTACCCTGAATCATCGCTGGCCAGATAACTGCAAATACCTGAAATTTCATGGGGCTCAGCGCCACGCCTTAAAGGCATATTACGAAATGCATCGGCAGGAGCTTCACCAAAATGCTCTTTGGTCATTTCTGTTAAAACAAAGCCTGGACAAACAGCATTACATCTTACGTTATACTTCCCGTAATCCACTGCTGCCTGTTTGGTGAGCATAATCAGGGCAGCTTTTGAGGTGCAATACCCCACTCTGTCCTGAAGGCAACGCAGCCCGCCGATTGAAGCAATGTTAATTATCGAACCTTTACCCTGCTTAATCATATGCGGAATGGTAGCTCTCATGAGCATGAACGGGGCCAGAAAGTTGGTCCGTAAGATCCTGTTCCAATCATCAAGATCCACCTTTATAACTCCACCTTCGACATTGATACCGGCACAGTTAACCAGCACATCTATCTTCTTGCCCCACTGGACAGTGGCCTCAACCATTTTATCGATGTCTTCATCGTTATTAATATCACCCGGAAATATCTTTACTTTTTCCGGAGGGAGGCCTTCTGCTGTTTCTTTTAATTTGTTTTCGCGCCTTCCTACTATACAAGTCTTTGCCCCGTCATTGACAAACCTGCGGGCAACGGCAGCTCCTATGCCACTGCCGGCACCCGTAATTAAAGCTACTTTATCCTGTAATTGCATTTCAATGTCACCCCTTATTAGACATTAAATAGATACCAGAGACAGAGACAATTCTTGCTCCAATCTATCAGGCAAGATTGAACTCAACAAATTAAAGCTGCAATTAAGTTTTTTAAAACCCTTTAATGACGTTTTATTTTATCTTTTTCACCCAATTAGATCAAGGATTCAGGTAAGGATTATGTCGGTAATTAATTCACCATAGAACAATTTTCCCGGACTTCTCAACGTCCACAAGCACTTTATTGACATTAGCAGCCCATGGCCTTACGGTTACCTTTATGAAGAAATAAACATAACCGGATTTTCCGAGGTGGACGAATCCTTTGCCATGAATAACCCAGAGCCCGGCGAACAAATCACCCCGGGACGATGGGGCTGTTTTAAACTTAACGGAATATATTTGCTCTTAGAAACAAGCCGTGCTAATATATAACTAAATTATTATATAGTTAAATTTGTTTTCTGCTCCCAGAGGAGGGTAGAACAGACATGGACAATGAGCTTTTTTCAATGCAAGCTGATATCTGTAAAGCGATTGCCCACCCGACAAGGATTCAGATTCTGCATCTGCTTCGCGACGGCGAAAGGTGTGTCTGCGAAATATTCCCAGCTATGAAAATGGAACAGCCAAACGTTTCCCGCCATTTGGCTCTCTTAAAAAAAGCAGGAATCATTTCGTCAAGGAAAGAGGGTTTGAAAGTAATCTACCGGGTCAATGACAGGCAGGTATTTGAACTGCTCGATTTGATCACTGCGATGCTAAGAGAACAGATCGAAACCAGGAATAAAATATTAACTTAAAACTGAATAACTACATGAGGAGACTGGATTATGGAAATTAAAGTGCTGGGCACCGGCTGCCCGAAATGCAACAAACTGGAAAAACTCGTTAAAGAAGCCCTGGAAGAAACCGAAATTGAGGCTGAAGTAAAAAAAGAATCGGATCTAAACGAAATTGCCCGGGCGGGAGTAATGCTTACCCCGGCCCTTATGATCAACGGGGAAATCAGAACAAGCGGAAAAGTGCCAACTAAGGAAGAACTGAAGGTCATGATCACCGGGCAGTGATCACTGCCGATATAAAACTACAAAACTGCTTAAATAATTTTGCTTCGTTCTTGGTTCTTCTTAACCTTGCTACCCCGAGATGTAAGGATGGATATTAGTAATAGGAGGAGTGCCCCTGGGAGTGCTGGCGGAATTTTCCCCCGAATTTACCGCAAAGCTCGATGAGATTGACAAGCTTTACAAGGAAAAAAACAGGGCGCACAGGCTGACAGTACTGGCCTTCTGAACAGCGTAATAATTAGCCTGGGTGGGTACAGCAGGGGCACAGAGTTCTGCTTCCGGCCTGATGGGCAGTATACTTGGTAGCTTTTTCAAAAAGAAATAGGAAATAACACCTAGCAGCACCCATCAAGCAGGTTAAGTAAAAACTGTTTCTAAAAAAGGGCTCGATCTACGAAATCTGATCGAGCCCTTCTATTTTTGTTACAAAGATGAGGATGCAAATTATTAATAACATCTCCGATAGAAACAATAGCCAGGATAATCAGCGCTCAGACAAAGTTTCAACCAGCTTGCGAGGAATAAAACGGTCGGCGGCGAGGATAAGAACTGCGGCGGCCACCGCCCCGAAAGAACTCAGACGAATAGCCATACTTAAACCGAAAAAATCGGATAAAAAACCGGTTAGATATGGCCCCATGCTGTAAATAACCGTATAGGCGGTGCTGAAGAATCCAAAACCGGCTCCCTGGTAACGCGGCGGCATGGAGCGCAGGACATAAGAATTGATCAAGGTATTCGTGTTGAGACAGGCTGCTCCAAGCAATGCCAGAATTACAAGAAGCAACCAGTGGTTAACAACAAAGCTCAAAGCAATGAAAAGAACTACACTGATTGATAGATTGGTAAAGAGTACCGGGTTATTCCCGAAGCGATCAGCCAGCCAGCCGGTTGCCACTTTCGCCAGCAGCCCGGCTACTGAAACAATGATAAACATCTGGTTGGCAGTTTCATAAGTATAATCCCTGTTTTCGACCAGGAAGGTGGGGATAAAAGAATTGATGCCGGTCCAGGAAAGCGCGCCGAGACCCCCGACCAGGGTGCTCCAGATAATAAATTTCCTGATGCGGGGATCGAGAAATACAGCCGATGAAGTCTTCAATCGGCTGTAGAGCTTCTTCCTTTTACCGATCGAGCTCCCGTCTCCAGCAGTGCCGTTGCTGGACGAAGAAATTGCATTACCGACAGCGTATTCAGTTTCGAAAAAGACCGCCCTGCTGCGCACTCGATAAAAAAGGATGGTTACCAACCCGAGAAACAAACCGGAGACAATAAAAAGCAGCGACCAGTTGAAATAGAGAACAAAAAAAGTAACCAGCAGGGGGGAAATAAGACCAGCTAATATACCAAAGGTTTCAAACGCTGCTGTTGCCGTAGCCGCCCTTTTCCTCGATCCAATAATCACAGCAAGGGTATAACCGGCCGTAACGTAAATACCGCTGCTCAATCCGAGGATAAAAGTCATCAAGGCCATTATCGGGTAACTGGGCGATAGGGCTATCGCCACAAAAGAAAGAGCCATCAAAATACTGCCTGCCATGGCTGTTTTTGTACAACTGTAGAGATCGGAAAGCACACCTGAAGGAAACCGGGTCAGAGCATATCCAAAATAAACCAGGGTAACCAGAAGGCCCACCTGAGTGTTGCCTATGGAAAAAGCTTCTCGCAAGGGCAATAGCAATGGCGGAAAAAGGTTCTTGGTCAAAGCCTGAAAAAAGAAAAACAGGGCATTAAGGATAAAGACCCGACCCAGGACCAGGCTGAATAAATTACTGTTTTCGTCGCGAGCTTTTGATTTCACCAGGCATTTCACTCCACTTCTCTTATGTCAATGCTTTATTTACCAACCATGTAAGGAAGGTATCTCAGGCCACAAGCAAAACATCTTAAATCATCTTTAACCACTATTTACCTTTTACCTTAAAAATAAAGAAGGCGGGATTGGTTTAAAACGGGACTTCCCGCCTCCCGGTTGTGATGAATAATATTCAGCACGGGTCGCCTGTGTCATCAGATTGAAAATCAAGAGTGATGCTGTTACTTTACCTACGTGCCGGCAGACTTCCCCTGGCGGCAATCCAGCCGAGGAAGAAAAGAATCGTAGCTGCCGCCAGCCAGGCTACTATGGTCAGGGCAAGGATTTCTGTCCCATGCCGCACCCCTATACCAATCAGGGCCCAGACGAAAACTGCCGAATAAACGTAATCGCGGCGTAGATAAAAAACTGCCAGAGCGATGAACGCTGCAATAATAATCATCAAAATGGTAAAAAATACTGCTCCCGTCCCCAAACCGAGCCAGCCAATATCATAAAGGAGAACATTAAAATTGACAAGAGTCGCCACCGTTATCCACCCGAGGTAAAGGCTAAAAGGCAGTTTGACCAGGAACCGATCGTAAACGTTCTGTTCAACATTTACTGAACCAATACGCCAGTAAATAAAAATCAGGGTCGCCAGTAAAAGAAGCATAATGATCATGGACCATCCTATCAACTGGTAATGCCAGAAAAAGAGCCACAGGATATTGAACAGAGAACTAACTGCGAATAGAATACCAATGGCTTTGACTGAGGAATTTTCTCGGAAAGCAGGCAAGGCCTGGTAAACAACAAAAGCAATCAAGGCCAGATAAATCAAGCCCCAAATGGAAAAAACATAAGCGGCGGGGGTCAGCAATACAGGGTACAATTCGCTGAGATCCCCCTGGTTAAGATTGTTAAAGGGAAGTGCATTGGAAAGGAAGTTAAACAGGAACACAAGAACCAGTGCTCCAATATTGATGTACGCCTTGATCTCGCTGCGGATCATTATCACACCATTCCTTTCTTAATTAAAAATTGCAAAGCCCCGCTGTTAATTATTTCAGACCCCTACTGGAGCTCCGGGGAAACGCATTGTGGCAAAATAATCGTCAATGGTTTCAGCCCGTCGAATCAGTTGCACATCTCCATTTTCCCGGAGCAGCAGCTCAGCTGAACGCAACTTACCATTATAATTATACCCCATCGAGTAACCATGCGCACCGGTGTCATGAATAACAACCAGGTCACCCGACTCGACCTGCGGCAAATTACGATCAATGGCAAATTTATCGGCATTTTCACATAAAGAACCTGTAACATCATAAAGGCAGTCATGGGGCTCATTTTCCTTACCGGAAACAGTGATGTGATGGTAGGCTCCGTAAATGCCGGGACGCATAAGATTGGCCATCGAAGCATCGAGACCGACATATTCCTTGTATTTGCTGGTAACATGAAGTACCCTGCTTATCAGGTAACCGTAAGGTCCGGTTATCAACCTGCCGCATTCAAAAACCACCTTGACCGGAGCCAGTGACGCAGGGATAATAATTTTTTCGTATAAGGAATGGATTTTATCGGCCAGCGCATCCGTATTGATTGCCCTTTCCTTCGGTCGATAGGGGATGCCCAGCCCTCCCCCCATATTTACAGTCTCAATATTGACTCCTACCTCATTCTTGATTTTTACTGCTAGTTCGAAAAGCATGCGTGCTGTCTCGACAAAATAATTCTCATCCAGCTCGTTGGAAGCTACCATGGTATGCAGGGCAAACCTTTTGGCTCCCTTATTTTTCGCAATCCGGAAAGCTTCAACAATCTGATCCCGGGTTACACCGTATTTTGCTTCCTGCGGCAATCCAATAAGCACATTCCCGCTGCGGCTGTCACCGGGATTATAACGAAAAGAGAGCAGTTCCGGTATGCCGGCGCTGCGCTCCAGGGCATCAATATGGCGGATATCATCCAGATTGATAACTGCACCCTGGCGGACCGCTGTCACGAATTCCTCATCGGGGGTGTCATTGGAAGTGAACATTATCCCCCCACTCCTGAAACCGACTTTCTCGGACAAAACCAGTTCAGTCTGGGAGCTGCAGTCCACGCCCATTCCCTCTTCTTTTAGAATTTGTAAAATAGTGGGGTTGGGGCAGGCTTTAACGGCAAAATAATTTTTAAATCCCGCTGCCCATGAAAAAGCCCTGTAAAAAGCCCGGGCATTTTCTCGAATTGCCTTTTCATCATAAAGATGAAAAGGCGTCGGGTATTCTCTGGCTATTTTTTCGAGATCCTCTTTTGAAAGGGGAATCTGTTTTCTGTTCATATTTATTCACCCCATATTTGATTAATGCTGTTCCCTCTCCGGCTTTACCCGGATAAACAGGTGTACAGCCATCCCGGCCATGCTTTACTGTATTTTAAAACGACAAACAGTCAACGGCAAGAACTACAGTAACAGCTTAGCCTGAATACTTTGCACAGCTTCTATAATATTTGAACGGTGTCCGAAAGCGCTCAGGCGGAGAAACCCTTCTCCTGAAGGGCCAAATCCCGATCCCGGTGTTCCGGTCACATGCGCTTCCTGCAGCAATTTATCAAAAAATTCCCAGGAAGTAAGTTTTTCCGGGGCTTTCACCCACAGGTAAGGAGCATTTTCCCCTCCATAGACTGTCAAACCACATTCCAGCAGACCTTTCTTGATGATGCGTGCATTTCCCATGTAAAAGTCAATCAATTTTCGGCATTCATGCAGGCCCTGCTTGGAGAGGACAGCTATTCCCCCTCGTTGGGCAATGTTGGAAGCACCGTTAAAAAGAGTCGTTTGCCGACGCAACCAGCATTGATGGACTTCCCCAGGTCCACTGTCTGCAATTTTCAAGGTCTTCGGTAGAACAGTCCAACCTAGACGGACACCTGTAAATCCGGCAAACTTCGAAAAACTACCGATTTCCACGGCGCATTTCTTTGCTCCTTCTATTTCAAAGATTGAACGTGGCAGTGCGGGATCACTGATAAATTCAGCATAGGCAGAATCAAAAATCAGGACTGCTTTTTGCTCCAGGGCATATTCAACAAATTTCTGCAGCTGACGGTAGCCGGCTACTGCCCCGGTCGGATTATTGGGGCTACAGAGGTAAATAACATCGACCGTTTCTTCCGGCGGCTCGGGAATAAAACCGTTCATTTCGCTGCATGGCATGTAAACAAATCCTGCATAGTTGCCCCGCCGGGGATCATAAGGTCCGGAACGTCCGGCGATCACATTTGAATCCACATAAACAGGGTAAGCAGGATCCTGAAAAGCAACTGTGCTGTCGGTGGCAAAGATGGACTGGATATTGCCTGCATCGGGTTTTGCCCCATCGCTGATGAATAACTCGTCGGCTTCCAGATCTACGCCCAGGGAAGAATAATAACGGGCCAGGCCCTCCCGCAACTCTTTTTCACCCTGCTCGTCACCATAGCCGGTATAGGTCTCCACGGCCGAAAGCCTTTCCACTCCCTCCCGCAGACCGTCCATAACCGCCGGAGTAAGTGGCTCGGTAGTATTGCCAATCCCGAGTAGGAGGATCTTGATGGAAGGATTTGCCTTCTGAAATTCCATTACTCGCCTGCCGATCTCAGGAAACAAATAGCCGGCGGAAAGTTTACGATAGCTGCTGTTAATCCGGGCCATAGTTTAAAAAGCCTCCGGGATATTCAGCTCGGACATCGATTCCCTGATTTGATCATAGTGTTCTTCTTTTTCCAGGCAGCAGATGGGCAGGCGAAACTCTTCCCTGCACCAGCCTTTCATGGCCATGGCCGTTTTAATCGGAATGGGATTGGTTTCAGCAAAACAGGCCTGGAAAAAGGGCATCAGCTGTTTTTCTAAAACCCTCGCCTTTTCAAAGTCACCTTTCAGGGCACTGTGCACCATTTTTCCCATCTGGCGGGGAATGAGGTTGGCTGCCACTGAAACCACCCCGTTGCCTCCGGCTTTAATCAAATCGACAGTCATATTATCATCACCACAGAGAACAGTAAATTCGTCATGCCGCAAACCGATCAGGTTTTTTATCTGGTTCAGGTTTCCTGAAGCTTCCTTCACTCCAACAATGTTATCGTTCTCACTCATCAAGCGGTGCAGAGTTTTATTTTCCAGATTTACACCTGTCCGGCTCTTTATATTGTAAAGAATGCAGGGGATTGAAACAGATTCGGCTATCGCCTTAAAATGGAGGTACAAACCCTTTTGAGTAGGTTTCACATAATAGGGGTTAACCAGCAGGACAGCATCAACTCCTGACTGCTCGGCATGCTGGGAAAGTTGAATCGCCTCACTGGTTGCATTACTGCCGGTTCCTGCTATTACCGGCACCCGCCCGGCGGAGTATTCGACAGTAAGAGCTATAACCCGATCATGTTCATCATGAGAAAGAGTTGAACTTTCACCAGTTGTTCCGCAGGGGACCAGCCCATCAATGCCTTCGGCAATTTGATATTCAACCAACTTTTTGAAGGCACTGATATCAATCGCTCCGGTTGAAGTAAAAGGAGTAACCAGAGCTGTAAAAACACCTTTAAAAACATTATCCACTTTTCTCACTCCCAATTATTGAATCCATTAGATCATTGATATTATAAAAACCTTGCCGGCCTTCTATCCACTCGGCAGCCATTATCGCCCCTTCCGCAAACCCAAGGCGGGATCGCGCCGTATGATCAAGGGTTATCGTATCTACTTCGCTGTCAAAAATAACCCTGTGTTGGCCGGGGAAGAATCCCCCTCTGCCTGAAGACAAATTTATTTCATGCTGCTCCAGGCTGCGGGAAGGTAATCCTGTAACCAGGGTCTTTTTCCGATCCAGGCCGGCAATCAGGATGTCGCCGACCATTTTGGCTGTCCCAGAAGTGCTGTCCGCTTTTCGATTATGATGGAGTTCCTGTACGAGGACATCATAATCGGGGAAACCGTTCATGATAGCCACTGTTTTTTCGATGAGCCGGAAAAAGATATTGACTCCGAGAGAAAAATTGCCGGACCAGATCAACCCTGTGTCGCTTTTTCCGATAATGCGGGCTACATGATCCATTTTTTCATACCAGCCTGTCGTCCCGATCACCGCCGATACTCTTAATTCTCCATAGCGTTCAATGTTATTAACAACTGCCTGCGGTGATGTAAAATCTATTATAACATCAAGTGGAAGAGATTCGGAAGTTAATTCTACATCTGTCACCTCCGGTGCATTGCTGTGCGGATCAATAACTACCGGGACCCGGTGTCCCCTGGCCAGGGCTGTCTGTCTGACCAGCGCTCCCATTTTACCAAAACCTGCTATACCAATGCGCATTGTTTCACACTCCTATTCTGTGATAATCATTAACCGAAATATTTAAGTATTGATCTAACTTCTTTCTGCAGACGATAAATCTTTACTGCATGAGAAAAATTGTTTTTAATTTCGTTATTACTTCACACAATCCTTTAAAATTGTTGTCCCGTGGGCAGAAATATCAGATATGCATATATCTCCGGCACCCACAGCATCAGCAAGGTTGACTGATCCATTACCGGCCCGATATAATTGCCTAAGTGAAGGGAACCAGCTGCCAAGAGCATTGCCCTATTAAATAAACAGAGGCTGACCAATTATGCATACAATGTCACCGGTAAAAAATTGCGTTGCTCAACCGCAAAATAACAAAGCTAACTGGATTCTCTTCTTTTTTGCAGTTTTTTTCTTCATGATCAATCTTTTTTCTTCAATGACCATTTTCCCCTCATACAGCCTGGCTATCGGGAGCAGCCCTTTTCAGGCCGGACTGCAGAACACTGTATTCAGCCTCTGCGCGGTTCTGTTTCGGTTTTTTCTCGGCCCGGTGATGGACAGGCAGGGGTCTAAACCGCTGATGTTAGTTGGGGTATTTACATTTGCCACCGCCCCGGCTCTGCTGCTGGTTTATCCAGTTTATAACGTCCTCTTACCGGTTCGCATTTACCAGTCCCTGGGCCTGGCGGTATTTCTACCGGGTATATCCACCTTGCTTGCTGAAATGGCTCCTCCAGGCAAAATAGGAACCTATCTGGGTTTAACAAGGATTTTTTACAACCTGGCTCTGCTCACCGGGCCTTCGGGAGCCCTCATTGTAACAGAAAGATACAGTTATGAAACATGGTTCATCATCAGCATTATAACCAGTACAGTTTCCCTTATTCTGCTGGCGGCCGTTAAAGTCCCCTCCATCAGGCCAGCTGTTGAAAAAGTTACCGGTTCACTGTCGCAAATTAAAAAGGCCTTCACCCAGAAAAACATATATCCCGTTGTTGGGGGAATTGTCCTGATTTCTTTTATTTACAGCGCATTACTTTCTTTTGCCGCCGTTTACATAAAAACAGCCGCTCCAGACATGGAAGCGGCTTATTTCTTCATTATAGTTGGTTTAGCCGGCATAGCTGCCTCTCTGACCGCAGGGATTGCTTCCGATCTCCTTGGCAGACAAAAAGTAATCTGGCCCCTGCTGATAGTTCTAGGCCTTGCCGCTGTCGGTTTCTACCTGCTGCCTTTTATTCCCGCTATCTTCATTATTCTGGCTGTAATGTTCGGGAGCGCAATCCAGGGCAGCTCACTCACTTTAACTGCCTGGCTTCTTGACATAAGCAAACCAGCTCTGCGGGCAACAACAATCAGTATCCAGGAAAATACCATCGATATTATGTTCGCCCTAAGTGCTTTAATTTTTGGTTTTGCCGCCCAGGGTCCGGGACTGGGAACAGCTTTTCTAGTTGTGGGGATCTTCACTGTTCTAGCTGTCTTTCCCTTAAAAAGAGCCGCCGCAGGCAGCGAGCAGAGGTAGCCCCAGTCTCAAGCATCAAAAAGCACCAGAAATACCTGATTTCTTTCTTTTCTACCTTTAACAAGCTCACAGTGTCTCAAAATGGCAATGTGCTTTTCCAGTTCCCATTCGGAAATATTTAATTCTTCCATAGTCTCTTCACGGGTCGTTTTGCCTTTTTCTTTTATGTAATTGTAGATGTTCTTCTGAATATCAAGCAACCCTTCCGTGCCGGTCTGGCCTGCTTTTTCACGATGTTTTTTGGCAAATACAGTTGCCAGAGCATCACACGTTTTCGGACGCTGTAAAGCCATCATATAACATTCTTCACAGAGATCCTTGCCACGATGATGATATACATCATCTTCGGCCAGCTCGGCATTACATTGTGCGCATCTAACTGTCATTCTACCGTCGCACCTCCTCCAGGATTGCCTGCAGTTCCGGACGAATTTAAATCAGCTGTTCTCAGAACTTTTTTTGTTCTGCAGATAATAGAGAATTGCCTGTTTCAGAGCAGCCGGGCCGAGGTTTGAACAATGCACTTTTGCCTGCGGCAATTCGCCGATTGCTTTCAGAACATCATTTTCATCTATAGCCATTGCTTCATTAATTGTTTTTCCCCTGGCCAGTTCGGTTAAAATACTGGTAGTAGCTATAGCAGCCGGGCAGCCGCACACTTCAAAAGACACATCTTCCAATCTGTCATTTCTCACCCGAATGTAAATGCGGATAAAATCTCCGCAGTCCGGATCGCCGATTGTCCCAATCCCATTAGCATCTGAAATAATACCCGCGTTGCGCGGATTGGTAAAGTGATCAAGCAGGTTGTTCGTGTACATTTTTTCACCTCTGATTGTTGCTTTGTCTAAAATAATTATAACATTTCTTTACCAGGCAATATAACCTGAACCATTGTGATTTAACTGAATAATACTCCAACAAAAAAAGGATTGTTGCATTTCACCAGAGAATAAAGAAACCAGTTAACTTGTATTTTTATAATTGAGAAAGGAGGCTCAATGAAATGAGCAAAATTGGTGATCATGTCCAATCAGCAGACTGGAAAGCAGAAAAACATGTTCCTGTTATCGAAGTAAAAGGTCCAGCCAAAAAAGGAGAACCGGTGGAAATTTCTCTGAGTGTAGGAGCAGAAATTCCCCACCCTCACACAACCGAACACCATATTCGTTACATCAAGTTATTTTTTAAACCGGAAGATGAAAAATTTATCATTCATCTGGGTACATTCCAGTTTGAGGCTCATGCTGAATCGGTTGAGGGAGCCAATGCCGGAAGCGCCCTGTGCGAGCCAAAAGTAACATGCACCGTCACCTTGAATAAACCGGGTGAGTTGATAGCCCTCAGCTATTGCAATATTCATGGCCTGTGGGAAAACTCCCAGAAATTAGAGCTGCAGTAAAAATTGCGTCCATTAAACAGGTTATTCAAAAGGAAACCCGGAGAAGCCGACACCGTTCCGCTGATCCGGGTTTCTCTCCTTTGGAAACCGTCACTTCTGCAAAATCCCCCCTCTCTGCAGTGCTAATAACTTTCTAAATATTCCTCAATCACTGCACAGCGGTTCTACTGCTTCTGTGACATTAACACCCTGATTCCCATAGGAAACTTATTATCACGATAATTGACAAGGTGCCATCATCACATACTAACCACATACATTTCTCTATCCAGTTTCCCCGTAGGGAGCAGGGGTGATATAATACCGGTATAAATGAATTGTGATCACGATTATCCTGCAGGTGATAAAAATGAACTGGCTTGAGATAACAGCTATGGGCATGTTTGCCGGAGTAGTCGGCACCGGTGCCGGTGGATTGTTTTCTATTTTTGTTAAAAAACCCACTCCTCGTTTTACAGGGACGATTCTCGCTTTTGCCGCCGGGATCATGATGTCCATAGTATTCCTTGAGCTGATTGTCGAATCGATTGGACAGAGCGGCGTCGGCGCGGCCCTGATCGGTCTTTCAGCCGGCATGTTAATCTTTTATCTCCTTGATCATTACCTTCCCCACCGTCATATTATTACTGTAGAAGAAGCCCATCTCGGCAGTTATTTAAAAAAAGGGACACTTCTCGCCCTGGGCATTGCCCTGCACAATTTTCCTGAAGGTTTAGCTATTGGGAGCGGTTTCGCTGGTTCTGCTGATCTCGGCCTTGCTCTTACCCTTCTCATCGGTCTGCATAACATTCCAGAAGGAATGGCCGTTGCAGCACCCCTGCAACAGGCTGGCTACAATTCCAGCAAAGTAATCGTTGTCGCCGCTCTTTCCGGAACACCAATGGGAATAGGAGCCCTGGTAGGAGCCCTGGTAGGTGGAATCTCTGCTTTCATTCTTGCTCTTTCACTCGGTTTTGCTGCCGGGGCAATGCTTTATATCGTCTGCGATGAACTGATTCCCGATGCTTATGAAAGTGCCGGAGCCCATCTCTCTATTTTCGGTATCTTTACTGGAACATTCTTAGGTATTTTATTTACGGAATGGTTTTAATTTACCGGGGCAGTAGTAACCGGCATTTACCGGTCTGCAGGAGCCCTTTCCCCCTGTTAAGTCCCCATACCCCACATAATCGGAAACAACATCGGAAAGATAAAAATGCCTTATAGTATAGTTGGTATGCAGGCAAATAGCTTATAACTTGATAACTTGGTACACAGTGTAAATGGGGCAGGATCCCCTTGATTTTTTAATTAATTCTATATATGATATAGAAGCAGTTTAAATAGCAGGAAATGAGACATCATCTATGAACAGGCATAAGTACAAACGCAGCAAGCAGCGGGATAAAATTTTTAACATTCTGCAAAGCACCGATACTCATCCTACAGCCAGTTGGATTTATGATGAACTTAAAAAAGAATTCAACAACCTGAGTATAGGTACCGTATACCGTAATCTTAACATCTTGATTGATCAACACCTTATCAAAAAGATTGGATCAGGAAACAGTTTCGATCGATTTGATGGTAACACAGAACCGCATTATCATTTTATATGCCGAAAATGCGGTTCCATTTACGATATTCCCATTGATTTGATTGAAAATCTTGACAAAAAAGCAAGCCTTGCCTCCGGTTTCCAGGTGGAAACCCATGAAATCACATTTTCCGGGATATGCAAATACTGCCTCGAAAATAGAAAAAAACAGGAAGCGTAATTAATATTTTAGTTCAAAAGCAACAAAATAGATTGCCGAAAAGGCACATCGTGTAGATGTGCTTTTTTTATTGTCTGCTCCTACTTCAATAATCCGGCCACCGGAAGTAAAATTTAAATTAAACTCAAGTCAATATATTATGTATCTGATATAATTAACAACCGGGAGTGATAACTATGCCCGACGTTTCCGCCCTTATAGAATATCTGATCAATTTTAGTATGTCTGCCGATGAAAGCAGGATGGCTGCTCAGTCCCCTGCCCAAAAAACCGTAGTTGAATTATTAACGGTCAACGGGATTGCTGTCAATTGTTATATCAACGAATACTGGACCGCCCGGCAGAGACAATCTTCTTCCATCCAGGAAATATCCTATCGAGCCTGTTTCAAACCGCAGTTACCTCATTTTTTCATTAAGTTGCTCACTGAACCCGGCGAAACAGTATATGATCCCTTCGCCGGCAGGGGAACAACAACAATTGAAGCAGCTTTGATGGGTCGTAAAGTAATAGCCAATGATATCAACCCGTTGAGCAAAATTCTTACTGAACCAAGACTGGCGCCCCCGACCCTGGACGAGTTAGAAAAACGCCTTGATTCTCTCACTCCTAAATCTAGGCTAACGAACGAAGTAGATCTTTCCATGTTTTACCATTCAGGAACTGAAATGGAACTGCTCACCCTGCGAGACTATCTGCGAGAAAAAAGAAACACTTCAAAGGAAGATTACGTGGATCGCTGGATCAGGATGGTTGCTACGAACAGGTTGACCGGTCATTCTAAAGGATTTTTTTCCGTCTACACCCTGCCGCCAAACCAGGCCGTATCACCGGAAAGCCAGAGAAAAATAAACCAGCGCCTCAACCAGGTCCCGGAATATCGTGATATAAAAAAATTAATTATCAAAAAGACCCTTTCCCTGCTGAAGCGAGTCACTCCTATCGAAAACGATAATCTGCGGAGCGCTTCAGAAAAAGCACTATTCCTTGAAGATGATGCCGCGTCAACCCTGGCAATACCATCCGACAGCATCAGCCTGACGGTCACCTCACCACCTTTTCTTGATGTCGTCCGCTATGCGCAGGACAACTGGCTGCGCTGCTGGTTCAATTGCCTCAATCTCCAGGACGTTGAAAATAATATTACCGTTACCAAGACTCTGAGCGAATGGGAATTAAAAATGGGTGCTGTATTTAAAGAACTATTCCGCATTACCAGGCCGGGTGGTTGGATAGCATTCGAGGTAGGCGAGGTAAGAAAAGGCCGGATTAAACTTGAAAAAAGCGTTTTGCCCCTCGGTATGCAGTGCGGTTTCGAAACAGCGGGAGTCCTTATTAATACCCAACTATTTACAAAAACTTCTAATATATGGGGTATTTCTAATAACCGCTACGGGACTAACAGTAACCGCATCGTTCTATTCAGAAAACCGGATTCATCTTAAACTTCACCTTTCTTTGTGTAATTATCTTCAATATTCAGCCGGCCAGTCAATTTTCCTCGTCAAGCTCAGCGAGCACTTCTTTCTCAGGATAAATCCTGAATAAAATATAACTACATATTCCCGACAGGGCTATAACAAGGGCACTTAAACGCACACCAAGCGGCTCTCCGATATCTTTACCAAAGGCAGAAAGAAGGAAGGCAAAGCAAACCCCTGCCAGGGCAACAGCCAGTTTAAGCGGAACAGCCCTGGCTCCAAAAAACATGGCTTCCCGTCTCCTACCGGTCCGAAAATAATCCGCCCGGGCCATGTCGGCAATGGTCGGATTAATCAAAATGGTCAATACTGCCAGGGGAAAGCCAGCCAGAACAAATACAGTCAGACCCAGGACATATGACAAACCGGTAAGATTAAAACTAAGAATAAAAAGAAGAGCTCCGCAGACTGCCAGACAGAGAACACCAAGGGTGATAATCCTCTTCTTGCCGTATTTTTTTGCGGCAATATTGACAGCCGGGAAACAGAGTAACGCGCCGCCCAAAGTAAGACCGGCCAGAATAATTATAAAGCGTTGCTCCTTCTGGAAAAGGACAACGGCATAGTAAATCAGGCCCAGGGTTACAATATTCATAGCAAATTGAAGAAATAGTTCACCTGCCAGAAAAATTCGAAACGCCCTTATAGAGTAAGTGCTTTTCAGGGACTGCCATGCTCCAATTCTTTCTATACAGGAAGGTACCCCATGGATTTTTTCATTAAAGCCGGCTGCTGCCAGATAAAGCAGCACCACGGCCAAAAGAACAAACAGTAAAACTGCCCCCCGGTAAGAAGAACGCAGATCAGCCCCGGAATCCTGCAAAGAACCAACCGCTACAGGAAAAATTACTGTTATCAGAACCATGCCGAGCAGGCCGAAAAAAGCAATCATTGTGGATAGATTTATTCTGAGAGAATTGTTGTGCCCCAGCTCCGGCAGAAGAGCCAAATAAGGGTTGACATAGGCGGTAAAAGCAACGTAGAAAAAGATCATCATCGAGCCCAGCCAGATACCGTTAAGCAAAGATTCTCCTTCCGAAAAAGGAGGGTAAAAAACAAGGGCCGCGAAAAGAGCCAAGGGTAGACCGCTGACCAGTAAAAATATTTTCCGCCTGCCAAATCGTGATCGGTTATTGTCACTGAGAGAGGCAATTAGAGGATCGGACAACCCGTCCAAAATCCGACCGGCCATCAGGGCGGCTCCCATAACAGTTATGAATCCGAGGTAGACCTGCCCTGATATAAGATCAGGCAAGGAAAATTCCGCCGGCGGCATATAGTAAAAAGGCATGTAGAGCAGAATCATCCGCTCCAGGATTGTGAAAGCGGCACTCCCTGACGCATAAAGCAGCTGCCCGTGAAGCGGCAGTGACAGTGGCTTACAGGAATTATTCATTTCTTATTCGGCACCTCTTTTTGACCCGGAGTGGCAAAAAAGCCGCGGGGAATATTTGATCACAATTGCCCTTTATTTTCACCTCGCATGTCAAATCCCCTGCCGATTGCAGAAATATCCCTTGGCATTAAGAAACAATTATTTTATAATAACTAAAAGGGTTTATTTTTTTCACCTCATTATACATGGATAAGCATAACGAAATGATGCCTGAGGGAGAATCATCATATGGTAAAAAACCTTTTCCTGCTCGGGAAAATTGGCACGGGAAAATCTACCTTGATCAGAAATTGTCTTCTACCCTGTATCGATCAAACTGGCGGTTTTTTTGTACAGCGGGTCTTTATCGGTGGTGTTTGTGCCGCTTTCCAACTGTTACCAGTCACCAACGCTGAAGAATATCTTTTGGAGAAGGAACAAACTACGCTGGAAGGGCTGAAAAACATTTTTCTCTGGAATAACGGCCGGGGAAACTGGCAGAGCAACTTGGAAGTATTCCGGAAGACCGGTGTCAGGTGCCTGCATGAAGGCCTCTCGGCCGGGAAAAAGCTAATCCTGCTTGACGAAATTGGCGGTATAGAGCTGCACTGTCCTCCTTTTATGAAGGCAGTCAGGGAAATTATTGCCGGTCCCTCGCCGGTTCTTGGGGTCTTAAAAGCCCCGCCCAATGCCGAAACTCTTGAAGAATGCCTGGCAGGCAGTGGCATTACCACCATCAACAAAGTATTTATTGACGAACTTCACAAAGATACTGTCACCGAACTGATCCATGTCGACCGGGAAAATATGGGCTGCACATCTGAAAAAATAAAAAGATTTGTGGAGGCAGCTTCCAGATGAGCGATGGGAACAAAACCAGGGAATGGAGCGACGAGCAGATCGAAGTTTATCTGGCCGGCATAGCTGAAAGCGATTATCCGAGAGTTTTTTGGGAAATTATGAAAACTGATTATCCAAAAGCCCGGAGCCTGCTTGATATCGGCAGCGGGCCGGGAGCCTTTGCTCTGGCAGCAGCGGAAGAAGGTTTACAGGTGCAGGCTGTCGATAGGAACAGAAAATTACTGAAAGCGCTGATCGGAGCAGCAAAGCAGAGACAGCTGAGAAAAATTCGCACCATCTGCGGAAGCTGGCCGGAGGTAAAAGTCCGACCGGCCGATCTGGCCGTCTGCGCCTACAGTTTTGGAGGGTCTATCGGGACCGATGAGGGAATCGAAGCCATCCTGCAAGCAGTGATGAAAGCCGTTTATCTGATCTGTCCCTTTGAAAAAGAACAAACTGACTTCTTAAGCAGATCTCTTTATGAAAAGGCCGGCCTTGCTCCACCGTCATTTGAAGGAAGTTATAGCGATATACTGGCCATATTTCAGGCAATGGGAGAACAGGTCAGTACCAGTATAATATCTTACGATTTCGGAATGCCCCTCCCGGCAGAAAAAGACCTGTCGTGGTGTGCCCGCTTTCTGACTGATAAACTCGGCCTGCCTTCTGCAAAAGAAGTAGAAAAGCATGTGCAGAGTATTGCTGTACAGAAAAATGAACGGTTCTGGATACCCAATCCCCGGACGAGCTTTTTAATCACCTGGAAAAGGAGAGAAAACTGATGTTTAAAAAATACCTGCAGCATTTTACCACCACTGACCTGGTTATTATTGCCCTGCTTTCGGCAGGAGGAATAGCGACAAAGCCTTTTGTCAGGGTCCTGGCTCAGGTCTTTACCGGAAGTCTGGTCCCCATCGGTACCGTGGCCGGCATCTTTTACATGCTCTGGATTGTTCTCGCCTGCATCATCGTCAATAAGAGGGGCACAGCTATCCTGGTGGGAATTGTCCAGTCTGTACTGGTCATTGTATTTGATATGCTTGGCAATCGCGGGCTGGCAAACCTGCTTGTTTATGTGGTCCCTGGGATTACCCTGGAACTGGTCATGTTCCTCTTCCCCCGTTATGTTTCATCTTTTGTAAGCTCATTTATGGCCGGCGGAGTAGCCAATGCCACCGGTTCCTTTATTGTCAGCTGGGTTTTTATGCGCCTTGCGCCCGTTCCCTTGATTGGTGCCGTAGCCGTTTCCTATTTATTCGGAGGCATCGGCGGAGTGATTGCCTTCAAGCTCTATGATGTTATTAAAGGTTTCCGGCCCGGTCAAGCAGAACAAAAGAGCCGTAAATCACTGTAATTTAAAAACAGGAGTGATAAATATATACGCGCTGCACGTTAAAGATCTTTCTTACACTTACAGGGCGGGAAACAGGCCGGCCCTTGAAAACATCACCTTTAAAGTAGCCGCAGGTGAAACCCTCGGAGTGGTAGGCCTTAATGGAAGTGGCAAAACAACGCTTAGCTACTGCCTATGCGGAATTATTCCCCATTATTTCTATGGTACGATGACCGGCACGGTCACGGTTAAGGATATGGATACCCGTAAAACTCCGTTGCTGCAGTTAACAGATGAAGTGGGGATCGTACTGCAGGATCCAAATGTGCAATTACTTATGCCCACCGTGGAAGACGACATAGCCTTCGGCCTGGAAAACCGAAAATTGCAACCGGAGATAATCAGGGGAAAAATTGAACAGGTGTTGGAACTGACAGGAACAACACATCTGCGGCACGAAAACCCCAACCGACTGTCGGGAGGGGAAAAACAGCTGATCGCCCTGGCCACTGTTCTGGCCATGGATCCTTCGATAATCGTTTTCGACGAGTCGCTTTCCATGCTTGACCAGGCCGGTACGGAAAAAATAATCCGAGTAATGCAACTGCTGAAAAAAAGGGGCACAACCATGGTGTTAATTGATCATACCGGCAAAGGTCACCTGGTTTACGATAAGATTTCCATTCTCGAGGAAGGCAAAATCATCCGGCGCGGTCCTCGGGACCAAATTCTTGCTGATCGTCAATTCCTGTTGGATCATAAACTGCTTTCCACTTGGGAAGGTTAAGGGAAACGGCCGCAGAGCATTTTACGACCTAAAGTGCAGGAAGGAAACCCCCGGGGCAAAATAGGAGCAGAAAAGCATGCCTTATATTTCTTTGAACCGAGTCAGCTACATATACAGCGGCCGCAGCATGCCGGCGGTTAAGGATATCACTCTTACCTTCGAAAAAGGTGAAAAGATAGCCTTAACAGGGACGAACGGAAGCGGCAAGTCAACAATCGCCCGTCTCATGCTCGGCCTGTTAAAACCGCAGGCAGGAACAGTTACCCTTGCAAACCGGCCGATAGGCGATTATTCACTTGTGGAAATCGGGGAAAGGCTGGGATACGTTCTCCAAAACCCGACCCAGATGCTATTTACCACAACAGTTTATGATGAAATTGCTTTCGGGCTGCGCTGGAAAGGCGTCAGAGGATCAGAGCTTGATAAAGTATGCAAAAATATACTGAAGCATTTTGCCCTCTGGCCCCTGCGTAATAAAATGCCCCTGACCCTTAGCGAAGGGCAAAAACAGCTGGTGGCGATCTGCGCCGTCCTGGCTCTCAAACCAGCTTACCTGATTCTCGACGAACCGACAAAAAGCATAGATACCTTCCGCAAAGACATCCTGCTGAACGCTTTGCAAGATATAGGGCACAAAGGAACTGGGATCATTATCATCAGTCATGATCAGGAATTCACCCACAGATTGTGCAACAGGGAAATCAAAGTATTCGACGGAAAGGTGGCAACCGATGGATCTCGATGTTAGAACCAAACTTTTTATTGCAGCCATCTTTTCCGTCCTGGCCATTGTCTATCAGGACCCGGTTATCCTGGGAGCCCTGCTGGTTATTCTGCTCCCGGTTCTAGCCTTTTTAAAAACACCGCTGGGTAAATTTTACGACTTCAGAAAGTTGTTTTACCTCTACCTGATCTTAATCATCATCCAAAGCCTGTTTGTCAGAGGCGGAGCACCCCTTCTAAAAATTGGAACAATTCACCTCCTTACAACTGATGGACTGATTTACGGCCTGGCGGTTGTTATGCGTTTTATCATCCTGGTCGGAGCCGGTTTAATCCTGGTTGCCTGCGATACTGCCAAATTGTTACTCGCTATGTCCAAAATGAAAATCCCCTATGAAATTGTGTTCATGATTCAGTTGGGAATAAGATTTATCCCTACCCTTATTGGCGAATTGAGCGCCACTTTCGATGCCATCCAGATGCGCGGCGCAGACCTGCGCAGGGTATACAAAAGAAAGGTATTCAAAGTGTACCTTGAAATATTTACGCCGCTTGTTTTCGGTATATTGCAGAAAGCCGAGCAGCTTTCAATTTTGCTCGAACTGCGCGGTTTCAGACGTTACCCGGAAAGGACCTCTTATAAAACTATCGCCATGAAGAAAAGGGACTATATAGTCATCGCCCTGACTTCGGCGGCAACCATGGTTTTTATATTTGGTGCCATTCTTTACGGCAAAGAACAGATCCCTTTTAATTTGAGATAAAAAAAGACAGGGCGCAAACCCTGTGAAGGAAATAATAGGAGGTTTAATTAACAAATTACTGCCTTACTCAATTATGAAGGATTCAACGCAAACGTGAGAAATCCTTCCTAAATGACAAAACTTTTCATAAAAAACGAATTTAATATAATAGTCTTTCTTTTTTTTGGGATCTCCTGTTTATAAACGGAACATGGTTTTACTGTAGGAAGAATTTTCTCCGCGGTTCATGGCAACAGCAAGACGGCTTGAATCATAGATAACCCAGGCATAAACTGCCAGCAGCCCCAGCCCGCGGGTAATAAACCAGGCGACAACCGCCACCAGGAACCATAAAAACCCTTTCTTAAAAAGGCCAAGGTACATGTAACCCGCTCCCGGAAAGATTAGATTCAGGAGGGCAGCGAGAACTGGATCTTTCCTGTTCCGCCCTTGAGTGGGGCGAACTTCTTTGAATCTTTTCACCTTTGCTGATTGATCGGTTATTAACTGTTCTCTGCAATAGGGGCATCGTACAGCAAAATTGACAATACTTTCTCCGCAGTGAGGACAGCGTACATAAAGGGCAGAATGTTCTTCACCTGTCAGCACAGGCCTGCCGGGGCAGCCCCAGGTAGTGCAACCACCGGTTTTCTCCCAGCATGAAACATGATAATTGCGCATGCACAAACTGCATCTGATAGTCTGCTCGCCCGATCTGAACTCCAGGCCGCAGGCATTGCAAAACTTTTCCTTCATGAAATAATCCCCTCCAGATTAATTATAACACAGAACAAAATTATGATTTCCACCGTGTTATTTAATACTTGCTACCCGGTTGTTTAAAGAGGATAATGAAAGAAACATTGCAGAATGGGGGAAAGAAGATGGAAAGCAGAGATGTTGCCCAGGCCGCCATTAATCTGGCAATGTCAAAAACCAGGGAAGCGGAGAACGATTTAAAGAATAAATATCTGGGAATGGGCATCCAATCCCTGGCTGTGGATTACGGCGGAGAATTTTTAAGCTCCCTGCAAAAAGTAGTGGAAAGAGCAGTGGTCGCCTCAAAAAGAGAAAAAATAATTGATGAATCGAGTCATTCCGATGGAGCTGTGGCCGGAGCAACCCGCGAAGCACTGGTTCAAATCATGCCCAAAGCTCTCGGCCTCAATGTCGGCGGGAAAGTCGGTATTGCGAGAGGAGGCACCCATATTGCAGTAGCCATCTTTTTTGGCATTGGGTTGCTGCACAGGAACGATGTTGCCATTGGGCTTGGACACCGCGCTATCTAAAAAACCGCTCCGCGATATAATAAGTTAATGGAATCAAGCCTGCTCGCAATTTATTAAACTATTTCCCGCGGGAGGAACCATATGCCACCCAGGGTTGTCACTTGAATAAAGGGGGTAACAGGTATGAAAATAAAACGAATTCTACTCATTATTGCAATAGCCATGTTGGTTTCATTAACAGGAGCAGTGCTTACCTCATGCGCAGCGGGAAACATCCTTGATTCACAAAAAGGCTCTTCTGATTACCTCAATGAATCTATGGAAAGCTATCCCGGAGACTACGACAGTGAAATGGCTGCGGAATATGCCATGGATACAGCGGAAGAAGCCGGGGCGCCTGATGTCCGCAAAGTCCAGAATGGCAGTGCGGGAAGTGCCGTCCGCCATATTATCCGGAATGGGTCAATGGATCTTTCTGTAAAAGACACCAGAGAAACCATTCAAAAAGTGCGTGAGCTTGTCACTGATGCCGAGGGAATTATTAGCAACTCAAACATCTATGAAATCAGGGAAGGACAGTATGGTGCAAACCTGACCCTGCGTGTTCCCGAAGATCGCTTTGATGCAATGATGGTACAGCTCGAGACATTGGGGAAGGTCAAAAATACACAAACCGGCATGGATGATGTAACCATGCAGTATATCGATCTCGAATCCCGCCTTAATAATCAAAAAGCCCAGGAAGAAAGACTGGTTGAAATTCTGGAAATGGCCGAGAATGTAGAAGAAGTACTGGAAGTTGAAAAAGAATTGGCCCGGATCAGGGGAGAAATTGAAGCGATGACATCTCAGTTTACCTACCTGAAAGACCAGGTAACTTACGGCACCATATACCTGAACCTGCGAGAAGAAGCAGTTTCGACAGAAAATATATCACCCGGGGTTTTTCATAACCTTGGGGAAAAAACGGGAGAAGCTTTCATCACCAGCATCAACTTCATTCTCAATGCATTTTCTTATCTTATTATTGCCCTGTCTGCCATGCTGCCTATCCTGGTAGTCATAGGCATAATTGCCCTTTTGGTCTGGCTTCTTATCCGCAGATTGTCACATCGGAAACAGGAAATAGAAGAAACTAAAAAAGATTAAAAGACAAAAAATCACTTGTATCCGGCAGAAGAGGAAGGAATGATTTCAATCATTCCTTCCTCTTCGATTTACCTAATATCTTTTCAAACAAGCCAGGGCTTATCGTCGACAGGCATCTTCACCTGAAATATTCTCTCTTTCGAAGAGATTGATTGTTTTTTTCAGAAGGGCCAGCAGCTGCCGTCTTTCTTCTTCAGAAATTTGTGAAAGATAAAGCGCCAGGAGGAGATAACGTTTTGCTTCCACAGTTTTTAACACCTTCAGCCCTTCAGGCGTTATGGAAATTTTGACCTGACGGCGGTCTCTCTGCCGCCTCCTGCGTTCCACCAGGCCCATCCTGTGAAGGCGATTAATTAACGCCGTGACCGCACTCATGGTTACACCCAACATTCGAGCAAGAAATGAAGTGTTACAGGGACCCTTGCGAAGAGTCCGCAGTACCACGAACTGAGTATCTGTAATTTCGTCAACCGTATATCGGCTATGCAGTACGCGGACACGGTACACAAGCCGGCTGAAGGTTAAATCAAGCTCTTTTATGTAATCTATCAGGCCATCTTGATCGGTCAATGTTCTCTCTCCTGGATATTTCGGATAATCAATAATTAAACTGCTTAATTATTTACATAAATACTTATACCACTGTTTAAAATGCCGGTCAAGACAATACGATAAATAGCTATTTGCGCTGTAGACAAAAATTGCTTTTAAAAAACCAATTAAC
>JAGYMW010000031.1 GCA_018400435.1 Bacillota bacterium
AGGCAGAATTGAACTGCCGACACGCGGATTTTCAGTCCGCTGCTCTACCGACTGAGCTATCTCGGCAAATGGCGGAGCTGACGGGACTCGAACCCGCGGTCTTCGGCTTGACAGGCCGATATGTTAACCATCTACACCACAGCTCCAGTTGCATAAATAAGTATACATAAGCGCCTTCAAAAAGTCAATACAATCGGCCAGTCATCATTGGAAAAAGCAGGACAGGCCCTTTATTCAATCAGCAGTTTTGAAGATTTATCCTTCCCATTTTCCTTCCGGAGGCGTTTTTTCCTCTCTTCTTCCTCTGAGCTGTAATATATGATACTCTGCAGCTCAAGAGTGAGATCTGCATTGTGCACATAAACTCCGGGCGGCACTTTCAGTTTAATTGGAGCAAAATTCAGGATAGCCACCACACCATGGGCAGTAATGAGATCGGCGACACCCTGGGCATCTCCTGCCGGAACAGCAATGATAGCCACTTTGATCCGGTTCTGCTCCAGGAACTCTGCCGCTTCGTCGATGGGATAAATCCTGATATCGTCAATTTTTTTACCGACCAGGCGCGAATCTCTGTCAAATACCGCAGCCACATTGATATAAGGATTCTTGGCCGCATTGTATCTGGTAAAAGCGGTGCCCAGATGCCCTGCACCGAAAATAACAGTGTTAATAGTTTTATCGAGGCCAATTATATTGATTATTTTGTCCCGCAAAAAGGAAGTGGTATAACCTGCTCCTCTCGTGCCAAATGCCCCGAAATAGGCCAGATCTTTACGAATCTGTTCAGCTGTAAACCCTGATTCTTTACTCATTTGTTTCGAAGAGACAAGTTCAATATCCCGTTCGATCAGCTGATCCAGAATGCGCAAATAAATTGGCAACCTTTTGATAACTGATTTTGATATACTTATTTTAGACACCGAACTACCTCCACTGCATAAACCGTTCTTCTGTCAACCTGTTTATTGGACAACTCTCATCGTTTGCTGATTTCCAGCATTTCCTCCGTCCATCTTCTGAGCATTTCTTCTTTTTCCCTGTCAAACCCGATCATCTTGTCCAGCACGGCAAGAGCACGCTCAATATACTCTGCTGCCTTTTGACCGGTATAGGAAAGGCCTTCACCGTTACGAACCAGGGTTGCTACCTTTTCCAGATCTTCTTCATTGATTTTGTCCGTCTGCATATATTTAGAGATCAGTTCTTTATCCCTGGGATCGCTGATGGAACGAATAAGAGGCAGAGTAATGACCCTGTTTTTCAAATCACTGTAAAGCGGTTTTCCGGTATCTTCGCCGGCCTTACTATAGTCAAGCATGTCATCGATCAGCTGGAAAGCCATACCGATATTGAACCCAAACTCAAACCACAGGTTCTGCATTTCATGGCTGTCCCTGCGCAGTATACTTCCAGCCTGGCAACAACCGGAAAAAAAGGCAGCGCTTTTCTTGCCAATCCACTGTAGATATAGTTTTTCCAAATCAGAAAGGGTAACCCTGGCAAACGCCTGTTGGAGTTCCCCTTCAGCCATATTTTCCACCACAGCCACTGTAATAGCCAGCAAATCCCATAAACCGTACTTAACAAGAATTTTTAAGGCCTGGCTTAAGAAGTAATCGCCGGTTAGAACGGCTATTTTGTTGTTCCACTGCACATTAACAGTATCTCTGCTTCTTCGAAAAGAAGCTTGATCAATTACATCATCATGCAGCAAAGAAGCAGTGTGAATTAATTCAAAAGCAGTAGCGACATCAACAAAACCCTGCAGATCCTTACCGGAACGGTAAACAGCAGTCAGGAAGAGAGCCGGGCGTATTCGTTTGCCTTTGCCATCAAGGACGTAGCTCCCGACTTCCTGAACTTCAGGGCCGCCCTTGTTTATGATCTGCTGTAATTGTTGCTCAACCAAAACCAGTTCTTTTTCAACCAGGTGCCATTTAGTTCCCATTTTAGGCCCTCTTATCCTTTCTGTTTATAATATGTAAAAAATCAGCGAAAAGTTAGATTCGACATATATATGCAATATCCCTTTTTCCATTTATAAAAATCCCTTTAAAAATGATTTTTTTGTATCGCAATCAGCTCTGGCGGGATACCAGTTTTATTAAGCAGGTAAAGATGGACAGAAGAAAAATGATCCGGATCAAGGGATCTGCACAGTGGCAGCAGCATTTCTTTTTCTTCCTGCCCTGCGGGATGGCCGGGGTACAGGACTATCATAACCACTCCTCCTGACGCCAGCAATTCGAAGGCCGTTTTGAGGCTTTTTTCCGTTGTCTCCCGGGTTGTTGTAATTTCATGATTCCCCCCTGGAAGATAACCAAGGTTATAGATAACAGCATTGACCGGATCTTCAATATAATCTATCATATTTTCATGCCCATCGCATATACACCTTACCCGGTCGGTCAAACCTGCCTCCCTTAAAACCTGCTCTGTTCCTTTAAGGGCTTCTTGCTGGATATCAAAAGCATAAACCAGACCGGACGGACCCACTTTTTCGACCAGGAAAATGGTATCCTTCCCGTTTCCGGCTGTAGCATCGACAACCCGATCGCCCGCCTTAATAAAGGGGTCGGCAAAATGATGAGAAAGATCAGTTATCTGCTGTAATCTGATTACAGTCATACGTTCCTTCTCCTTTCATCTGATCCTTTTTACTTCTAATATTTTTCAATTTGCGAATCAATAATTCTAATTTCATTTTCTTGATCCAGAAAATCAAGGATCTTTTCCATGATCCGGTCAGCTCCCGCACCGTTGTAACAAATTGCCGCAATACCCAGTTCGGAACGTTGCCAGAGATCTTGACTGCCGATTTCTGAAACGGATATGTTGAAACGATTGCGAAGGCGCTGGATAATACTCTGCAGAATTTTTCGTTTTGCCTTCAGGGAACATGAACCCGGTATGTGCAGGTTGAGAACACCAATCGCCACCCTCATTCAATCACCCCTGTATCATGAAAAAATATCAAAAATTATGTTAACCTGTGAGAGGGACATTTCCCCCCCCATTTACTAAAATTACTGCGGTTTAAATGCCCGCTGTTCTCTGCAAGTTTTTCTTTCTCAAGAAAGGGCACAGTAACCTGTGCCCTTCTAATTATAAATTATAAACCAGCCGTTGTTCCTGCTCTTCAATGATTACTGGAGAGATATTTTTTCAACAGATCCCATAGTACCTGGGGCTTGAAGGGCTTGGTCATATAATCATCCGCACCCAATGCCATCGCTCGCTGTTTATCCTCTTCTTCGGCTTTCGCTGTAAGAATGATGACCGGGATATTTTTTTTTGCTTTATCTCCCTTGACAGTTTTCAAAACTTCAAAACCATCAACTTTTGGCAACAGCAAATCAAGAAGTATCAGATCTGGAGATTCCCGGTTAATATACTGAAGGGCTGCTTCACCGTCTTCCACAATATCAACCTGGTAACCTACTGCATCGAGGCAGGTCCGCACACCAAGGATAACATTTTTCTCATCTTCAACCAGCAGGATTCTCAGGGACATCAATTTTCCTCCTTTGGTTCATCATCAGGTACATTCACCGATTCGTCTCCCCGGTAAATCGGGAAGGTAAAAGTAAAAGTAGTCCCTTCTCCCACTTCGCTATCCACCCAGATTTCTCCACCATGAGCCATGACAATGTCTTTGGCAATCGCCAGACCCAGCCCAACGCCACCGCCGGCTTTTTTCAAATCTGACCCTCTCACCTGAACATATTTCTTGAATATTTTATCCTGGTGTTCCTTGGGGATACCGCAGCCGGTATCTTCAACAGAAAAGAAGAGGCGGTTTCCGCGTTGCCTGGCACGCACAGTAATGGTGCCACCAGGATCGGTATAACGCATGGCGTTACCTATCAGGTTGGCCAGGACCCACACTGATTTGTTGAAATCAGCAATAACCGGTGGCAATTCAGGAGGCAGATCAGTAATCAATTCGACTCCCTGTTTTTCCGCCTGTATTCGCAAGGGACGAACAGCCTCGTTAACCAGATCAAGAACATTGGTCGGTTCTGTTTCCACATAGATTGTCCCTGATTCAATGCGAGAAAGTTCCATCAGGTTGTCAATGAGCCGGCTCAACCTTTCACAATCGGCCCCGATCGCTTCCAGAACTTCTTTTCCACGAGGGGTGAGGTCTCCGAGCATACCTTCCTTAAGCATCTCCACCCCGACAATGATCGTGGTAAGCGGTGTCCTGAATTCATGAGATACAACGGAAACAAAATCAGTTTTTATTTTTTCCATTTCGTGAAAACGGGTCACATCGGTAAACTGGATCAGGGCACCCCAGAGGTTATGATTATCGAAAATAGGATTAATGGCTATTTTAAATAAATATCGTTTATCAAGGCGCTTTACTTTTACTGAGGCTTCTTCATAGGAGCATTCCAAGGGTTTCCCATTCCCAAAGACGTTCTGCAGCAGACCTTCCAGTTTTTTAATACCCGTAAGCTCGATAATAGCCTGATCCAGAGCCGATTCAAAATCGGTATTAAAAAATTCGGCCGCTTTTCGATTCAGCCAGGCAATCTTCAATTTGTTATCAACCAGGAATACGGCATCATCTAAATTGTCAGTTACTGTTTCGAGACTTATGAAGTCCGGCAATCTACTCAATTCCACACCTGCCCTTCTGAAAAACTTTTGTCATCGGTGTGACTAAACATGTTTTTGCTCTCCAATTATACCATTATAAGGAGTTATTGAAAAGACGATCATTCCTTTTACCTGTGTGGAGAGACAACGGATGCCGTTGGGTTAAAATTCGTAATATCATTTCTCAATAATGATTTTTTAGAACCTTCTTGGAATGACCCGTTTACCCGGCTGTTTTCTGATATACTGATTAAGACGCAGTCCATCTCTAACCGTGGGGTGATTGTCGATGCTAACAACTGTCGCTTTTATTATTGCTCTTATTCTCTTTTTGGTCGGCCTGGCCGGTACAATACTGCCGGGCCTACCCGACTCTCCTTTAATCTGGTTGGGGATGATCGTTTATGGCTTGATAGCCGGTTTCGACAACCTCGGACCCTGGTTTTTCATGGGGCAGGCTTTGATTGCCCTAACTATAATGGGGATTGATTACCTTTTCACAGCACTAGGCAGCCGTTATTTAGGAGGAACAAAAGCCGCTTTCTGGGGGGCTGCTTTCGGCCTCCTGATCGGCCTGTTTTTTATTCCGGCAGGCCTGCTGATAGGCCCTTTTCTCGGGGCCGCTATTTTTGATTTGCTGTCCAGGCGTCAAACCGGAAAAGCCATAAAGTCAGGCTTTGGCGCAACCCTGGGTATTTTAGGCGCTTTGCCCGTTAAACTGCTGCTGGAAGTGGTTATGATCGCATGGTTCATTTTTAGAATTATTTAAGGTAGCGCTTAATTTGTATACAATATTTTTAACTTAGCAGGAATTAAGAATATCGAATCGAATATTTTATTTATTGAATATCGCGCTTCAAGCGCAAAAGGAGGAAATATATCTTGGAAAAAGTGTGGCTGAATTATTATGAACCTGGAGTGCCTCACAGTATTGATTATCCTAAGCATAATCTTTATGAATTATTTCAAAAAGCAGCTCAGACATATAAAAGCAATCCTGCGGTCAACTTTATGGGTCGTGAAATGAGTTACGGTGAAATGCATGACAAGGTACGGAGTCTGGCCTCTGCCCTGTCCGATCTGGGAATCAAAAAAGGGGACCGTGTAGCTATTCATCTGCCAAACTGTACTCAATTCCCCATCGCTTATTTTGCCGCCCTCGCTATCGGCGCCATAGTAGTCCCCTGCAACCCTCTTTATGTAGCCCGGGAAATGGAATATCAACTGAAAGATTCAGGAGCTGAAACAATTATCACCCTGACCCGCTTTTACAAGATGATCAAAGGCATTCAATCAAAAGCCAACCTGAAAAATATTATCGTTTCAAACATCAAAGACTACTTCCCCGGATTTCTCAGCTTCCTTTATACTGTGGCCAAAGAAAAAAAAGAAGGCGACAGAGTGGAAATTGCCGGTGAAGACTATATTTTTAGTGAATTGATCGATAAGTACAGTGGCAAAACACCTCCCACGGTCGATGTAAGTCCCGATGACCGGGCCCTTTTTCTCTACACCGGTGGCACGACCGGTCGATCCAAGGGCGCAATTCTACTGCATCGCAATCTTGCTTCCAACATGTTCCAGGTTAAAGCATGGTGTACCGACTACGAGGAAGGGAATGAAACTATTCTCGGGGTTCTGCCTTTCTTTCACAGCTACGGCCTGACCACCGTTCTGAACCTGGGTCTGCTGAACGGAGGTAAGCTGGTCCTCCTCCCTCGTTTCGTCCTGGCCGATGTGCTAAAAACAATTGACAAGCAGAAACCAACCCTTTTCCCCGGGGTACCAACTATGTATGTAGCCATCAATAACGCTCCCAATCTGCAAAAATATGATGTCAAGTCAATTCGGGTCTGCATCAGCGGAGCCGCTCCCTTGCCGGTAGAAGTTCAGAAAGTATTTGAGCAAAATACGGGCGGGAAACTGGTTGAGGGTTACGGACTTTCCGAAACCTCACCGGTTACCCATGCCAACCCTGTTTACGGCAAGCGTAAAGCAGGTAGCATCGGACTGCCTGTCCCTGATACGGATTATAAAATTGTTGATGTAGAAACAGGTGAAAAAGAAATTCCCGTTGGGGAAATCGGCGAACTTTGCGTCCGCGGTCCACAGGTAATGGAAGGCTATCTAAATATGCCCGACGAAACGGCCAAAAGCTTGCGTGACGGCTGGTTTTATACCGGAGATATAGCTAAAGCCGACGAAGAAGGGTATACATACATAGTTGATCGGAAAAAAGACATGGTTATCGCCGGTGGCTTCAACATCTATCCTCGCGATGTAGAAGAAATCCTTTTTGCCCATCCGAAAGTGATGGAAGCAGCAGTGGCTGGAATTACCGATCCCTACCGCGGCGAAACTCTGAAGGCATATGTTGTCCTCAAGGAATGGCAAACCATGACAGAAGAAGAAGTAATCAGCTACTGCAAGGAAAATCTTGCTCCTTATAAAGTACCAAAGCTCGTTGAATTCCGCAAGGAACTGCCAAAAACAATGATCGGAAAAGTTCTCCGGCGCATGCTGAAGGAAGAAGAAGAGAAAAAAATGAAGCAATAGCGACAACCGCAATGTCCTATGCAAAATAAATGTTTAAAAAAGGCAATCAAAAAGGCGAAACCTGGAATAGGTTCCGCCTTTTAATTAATCGTAGATATCTTTCCTCTTCTTCCCGCAGGTTAGCTCTGAAACCGCCTCACACTTCCCGGAAACCGGGTGTAATTAATGTTCAGGTTGTTCCGGGTCATCTGGCATTTCAACGGAACTGCCTTATTTTGTCATATGCGCCGACAGGGCAGCACGGGCCTTTTGCAACTGTTCCGCAACTGCTGCCGATGCCGTACCTCCCCTGCTAAGTCGGGCTTCCACAACCTTAACCGGATCAAGGAGCGCTTCTATATTTTCGGCCAGGGCAGGATGAAAACAAGCTCTCTGGTCGGGCGTTAGCTCTTTTAATCGATTATTTTTTTGGCGGCAGAAAGCAATCAACTGTCCGACAGTTTGATGAGCTTCCCGAAATGTACAACCCCGGCGCACCAGGTAATCGGCCATGTCGGTAGCACAAAGGTAATCGTCGTCAACTGCTTCTGCAAGCCTCTCCCGGCAAAAGACCATTGTTCCCAGCATTCCGCTCAGGGGCGGCAGCAAGTTCTTGAGGGTATCAACAGTGTCGAAAAGGCCTTCCTTGTCTTCCTGCAGATCTTTGTTGTAAGCCAATGGCAACCCCTTTAAAACAGTTAGTAAACCGATGAGACTTCCGTAAATCCTCCCGGTTTTTCCCCGGATCAGCTCAGCCACATCAGGATTTTTTTTCTGAGGCATCATGCTGCTGCCGCTGGTATAAGAATCATCCAGCTCAATAAAACCAAATTCAACGGAGGACCAGATGATTATCTCTTCACACAAACGGCTGAGGTGCATTACGGCAATCGCGGCAAAAGCTAAAAATTCAACCAGATAATCCCGATCGCTGACTGCATCAATACTGTTCTCATACAAACGGCTGAACCCAAGATAAGCAGCCACCTGCTCCCGGTCTATATCAAAACTTGTTCCTGCCAGAGCTCCCGCTCCAAGCGGCATCAGATCGATCCGCTCTAAAACTCCTGCCAGTCTCTGCCGGTCCCTTTCCAGCATCCAGAAATAAGCAAGCATATGATGGGCCAGTAAAACCGGCTGGGCACGCTGGAGGTGTGTATAACCGGGCATCAAAATATCCTCATGTTTTTCAGCCATCCCGACAATAACTTCCTGCAGGTGTTGCAAACCTTCATCGATGCGCTTGCATTCATCCCTGAGATAAAGGTGCATATCGAGAGCAACCTGGTCGTTACGGCTGCGGGCAGTATGCAAACGGCCGCCGTCAGGCCCCACTTTTTCAATAAGCCGCTTTTCAATATTCATATGGATATCTTCAAAAGAAAGATCATAGGGAAAAGAACCGGCGGTTATTTCTTCAGCGATCTCTTCCAGGCCTCCGCGCAAAAGGGCTTCGTCGTCAGCACCAATTATCGAACGGGAGGCAAGCATACTCAGATGAGCGAGACTGCCCTTTAAATCATGAAGACCAAGTCGGCGGTCAAAAGGCAGAGAAGCGGTAAAATCGAGGACCGCCGGGTCCATTTCTTTTTGAAAACGCCCCTGCCATGGTTTTTTCAGTTTGTTCGCACCTCCTGCAGTTCTTTTTTCCGTTTCCGATCCATAATTCCTTTAATCTTCAGGGGCAGTCCGTAAAGATTAATAAAGCCCTGGGCATCTTTCTGTTCAAAGAGATCGTCAGCCTCAAAAGTGACCATACCATGATGATAAAGAGTGTTTTCCGACTCTCTCCCAACAACGCAGACATTGCCCTTGTAGAGTCTCAGGGTTATGGTCCCATTTACCAATTCCTGTGTCTTGCTGATAAAACCATCGAGTGCCTCACGCAGGGGAGTAAACCAGAGACCGTAATAAACCAGTTCCGCATATTTAAGAGCCATGTTTTCTTTAAAATGATATGTTTCCCGATCCATGGTATACTGTTCCAGTTCGCGGTGGGCATAGGCAATAACCGATCCGCCCGGGGTTTCATATATACCACGCGACTTCATGCCGAGAAGCCTGTTTTCAACAATATCGACCCTCCCCACACCATTTCTTCCGGCAATCTGATTTAATTTATCAATCAACTCCACCGGTGTCAGTTTAACTCCATTCACACTGACGGGAATACCCTGTTCAAAACCGATAGTCAATTCTTCCGGTTCATCCGGGGCATCCACGGGATCGCAGGTCAACCTGAACATATCTTTATCCGGTTCAACAGCCGGATCTTCAAGGATCCCCCCCTCGAAACTGATGTGCCAGATGTTGCGATCAATACTGTAGGGTTCTTCGGCAGTAGCCGAGATCGGAATGCCGTGTTTTGAAGCGTATTCCATGCAGTCGGTCCGAGACCGCAGATTCCATTCCCGCCAGGGGGCAATTATCTTCATGTAAGGATTAAGAGCTTTGATGGCAAATTCAAAGCGTACCTGGTCATTTCCTTTACCGGTCGCTCCATGAGCAATGGCTTTCGCCCCCACCTTTTCGGCAATCTCAACAAGCTTTTTACCAATCAGGGGACGGGCGATTGCTGTGCCAAGCAGGTATTTGCCTTCATAAATTGCTCCCGACCGGACCATGGGGAAAATATAATCCCTGACCAGTTCTTCCCTAAGGTCTTCCACGAAAGCTTCGCATGCTCCTGTTTTAATAGCCTTTTCTTTCAGACCTGTCAGTTCACCATCCCCCTGTCCGACATTGGCAGTCAGGGTAACAATGTCATATCCGTATTTTTCCTGGAGCCACTTAACGATAACTGAGGTGTCAAGTCCACCCGAATAAGCCAGTACTACTTTTTCTCTGGTCATAAATATCTCCTCCTAGGCTTTTTGATGATCATTATTTAACATTCTGTGAGCGCACTGCCGATTATATCTATCCCTTCCTGCAGCTCATCCATTGTGATAATCAACGGCGGCAACAATCGCAGGGTGGTATCTCCAACCGCATTGATTAAAAGCCCGGTAGTAATGCACTTTTCATAAATTTGACGGGCTACCGGTTTTTTCAGTTCGAGAGCGCACATCAGTCCCAGGCCACGGTATTCAGCAGCAAGATCCGGGTAAGATGAAATTAATTTTTCCAGGCCTTTCTTTAAATAGAGCCCTTTTTCATGCACGTCATCCAGGAACCCTTCTGTTAAGATAATCTTCAGAACAGCCATGGCAGCGCTGCAAACCACGGGGTTTCCGCCGAAAGTGGAAGCATGGTCGCCAGGTTCAAATACTGAAGTATAATCTTCCGCTGCAACCAGGGCTCCGATGGGCAAACCTCCTCCCAGTCCTTTGGCTACTGCCATCAGGTCCGGACGGACGCCCCAGTTTTGATGAGCCCAAAGCTTACCGGTCCGGCCCATGCCGCTCTGAATCTCGTCAAAAATCAGAAGGATCCCCTCACGGTCACAAAGTTCACGCAGCCCACTGATAAAGTTTTCTTCGGCAACATAGATACCGCCTTCACCCTGGACCGGTTCGATCAGGATTGCCGCAGTTTGTTCATCAATCAAAGCGGCAAAAGATTCGAGATCATTATAAGTGGCATAAGAAAATCCCTCCGGCAGGGGATTAAAATGTTCACGATATTTCAGTTGGCCGGTAGCAGTCAGCGCCGCAAGAGTCCTGCCGTGGAAAGAACGCTCTGCTGATATGATCTTAAAACGGCCCGGTTTATACCGTCGCGACAACTTGATGGCCGCTTCAATTGCTTCAGTTCCACTGTTGGCAAAAAATACTTTACCACCGGGCATAGTATTTTGAATCAACTGCTCGGCCAATTTAACCTGGGGAACTGAGTAATAAATGTTCGAAACATGGCTCAAAATTCCAGCTTGTTTACAAATTGCTTCCACTACCTGTGGATGGCAGTGCCCGATAACATTAACTGCCAGGCCGCCCAGAAAATCCAGATATTTTTTGCCCCCTTTATCCCAAACATATACTCCTTCTCCCCTAACCAGGCAGGGTGTCAGACCGGGTTTGCGATTATAAGTATTGATAATATATTCCGCTTCCTGTTGTTCGGTTTTGCTCATCTGCTTTTCCCCTTTCTTTATCTTTTACCTGGTGACCATTGTTCCAATACCAGCATCAGTAAATATCTCCAGGATAAGAGAATGCTCTATTCGACCATCAATAATGTGCGTCCGTCGTACACCGCCGTCCAGGGCCATAAGGCACGATTCAACCTTGGGAATCATTCCACCGTTTATCTGCCCATCCGAGATCATATCCCTTATTTCTTTCCTGGTTATTGAAGAGATGAATTCCCGTCCTCCCTCTTCGTTTTCCCTGTACACTCCGTCTACATCAGTGAGAATGATTAGTTTTTCCGCCTTCAGCGAAACAGCAAGTTCGCCGGCCACATGGTCGGCATTAATATTAAGGCTTTCTCCGTTCAAACCGGCACCGATTGAAGAAAGCACTGGAATATAACCGCTTTCGCTGACAGTATGAATCAGTGATGGATTGACCTGTATAATCTCGCCAACACGCCCCAGGTCAACAGTCTCTGAGCCCTCTTCATTTTCAATAATCAACCCTTCCTTGCGCCTGGCCTGCAATATGCCGGCATCACGTCCGCTCAAGCCGACTGCCATTCCACCATGGCGGTTAATAAGACTGACAATATGTTGATTTACCTTGCCCATGAGGACCATCTCTACTATTTCCATCGTTTCATCATCGGTTACCCGTAATCCATTTATAAAGTTCGGTTTCTTACCAAGTTTTTCCATTACAAGGTTAACTTCTTTTCCCCCACCGTGCACCAGAACAGGTTTAACTCCAATATACTTCAGCAGGATCAGATCGAGAACCACCGATTCCATCAGCTTACTGCTAACCATCGCCTGCCCACCGTATTTAATGACAAAATATTTACCGGAAAAAGCCCGCATATAAGGAAGAGCTTCAACCAGAACTTCCGCCTTGGGTATACTGCGCATTGCTTCCTGGTTCATTTCATCACCCGCTTTCCATCCGCTTCGTTCAGGAGCGATAACTACTGTTTATATTTACATACTCATGGCTTAAATCAGTACCCCGGGCTGTTACTTCTACCGGGCCGCTTTTTAGATCAATTAAAACCGAAATATTTCGCCTGCCCAGTGTTTCTTTCATCTTTACTTCATCGAAGGATACTGCACAACCGTCGGCTGCGACCTGGTACGGCCCAATAAAAATATCCACACGGCCGGGGGCAAAATCAACTCCCGCGTAACCAAGAGCAGTTATAATCCGGCCCCAGTTGGCATCCTCTCCGTAAAAAGCAGTTTTGACAAGGGGAGAATTAAGAACTGTCCGGGCCATCATCCTGGCTCCACTTTTTTCCGGAGCACCGGTTACGGTAATAGTGATCAGTTTGGTCAGCCCTTCACCGTCTTCGACAATTTGCAGGGCCAGTTCACTGCAAACATGATTGAGCATTTCTTTGAAAGTTCTGAGCAGCTCACCCTTTTTTTCTATTTCAACACCGGCAGCACCGTTAGCCAGAATAAGGGCCGTATCATTGGTCGAAGTTTCCCCGTCAACAGTGATCAGGTTAAAGGAATCGTCTGTCGCTTCATTGAAAAGAGCCTGCAGAAGCGTCCTCTCAATCTTCGCGTCGGTCACCAGGAAAGCAAGCATGGTGGCCATATTAGGGCAGATCATTCCTGATCCCTTGGCAATACCGGCCAGGTGAAACTCCGCTCCCGGGACAGCACAGCGGCAGGCGCTCTGTTTTATGCTGGTATCAGTAGTTAAGATTGCTTCGGCAACATCTGTATCGAACTGAGGTCCCCTGTCTAATCCAACTGCAGCAGCCTTAATCCCCTCTTTTACGGTATTTATGGGCAAAGGCACTCCGATTACTCCAGTTGAACAAACAAGGACCTGCCGGGCATCTATATGAAGAGCTTCTGCAGCAGCAGCAGCCATTTCTTCAGCATCTGTTTGCCCGCGTTCCCCGGTGCAGGCATTGGCATTGCCACTGTTGACCACTATCGCCCTGATGGGGTTTTCAAGGCGCACCCTGCATAAATTTACGGGCGCTGCCTGGACCAGGTTGCGGGTAAAAACACCTGCTGCCGCCGTGTTAATACCGCTGTAGATTAAAGCCAGATCTTTTTTTTCTTTTTTCAGGCCACAGTGTAACCCTACCGCCTGAAAACCGGCGGCGGTTGTTAAATTCCTATTTTCTATTTTCATCCAATTCTTTGTCTCATTCAATGCGGATAATCCCCCTTGGGCAAATGATCGCCTTTAAAATTATGTTTTAATTGTAAATGTTGCTGATACATTGACCATGGGCCCGTCTTCTAAAACGGCGCCTGGTCCAGACCGGTTGTCTCCGGAAGGCCGAACATGATATTCATATTTTGGACAGCCTGCCCCGATGCTCCCTTAACCAGGTTATCAATTGCTGCCAGGATAATTAGCCTGCCTGTCCTGTTATCGAACCGGCAGGCCAGATCGCAAAAGTTACTGCCGCGGACAAATCGCGTTTCCGGCAGTTCGGGCCGCTCAAAATAGCGGATAAAGTAGGAATTACCGTAAAAGTTTTTGTACATCGCTGTCAAATCATTTTCATTCCAATCACCTGCTGGATAAGCATAAATGGTGCTCAATATACCACGGACCATGGGCACAAGATGAGGGACAAAAGTAACCTGCAGTTTGCTGCCGGAGAAACGTCCAAGCTCCTGTTCAATTTCAGGGGTATGCTGATGTGTGGCAACACGGTAGGCTTTAAAGTTGTCGCTGCATTCCGGAAAGTGGGAAACCTGTTTCGGTGAACGTCCTGCTCCGGAAACACCGGTTTTGGCATCGATAACAAGACCATCTTTTTCAACAACCTTTTCTTTTAACAGCGGAGCAAGGGCAAGAAGGACTCCCGTGGGGAAACAGCCGGGATTGGCCAGCAATTTGGCTTTCTGAATATCGGAGTTGTATATCTCTGGCAAACCGTATACTGCATCCTGCAATTTTTCACTGCAGGGGTGTTTCCTTTTATACCACTGAGGGTATAAGGCCTCATTTTTCAGGCGAAAATCAGCACTTAAATCGATAACGCGAAAATCTCTCTCCAGCAAATCGGGAACGACCATTGCCGATTGGCCGTGCGGAAGGGCACAAAAAATAATATCAGTATCGTCAGGAATCCTGTCAACATTCATATGCTGCAGACTCTGTTCAATCTGACCGTAAAACTGAGCATGAACAGCGCTCAGCTTCTGGCCGGCATATGATTCCGAACTGAGAAAAACTATTTCCGTTTCCGTATGGGCATACAACAGGCGTACCAGTTCCATGCCGGTATAACCCGTTGCTCCCAGAATAGCTGCTTTAATCATTATCATACCTCCTCAAAAAAAAACCTCTCGCCCTTTAAAGGACGAGAGGTTCGCGGTACCACCTTTATTGATCGGCCAATTAGCCGATCCTCTCAAACCGTTTTCACGAAAAACGGTCTTGATAACGGTATAAAACCGGGCCAGCCTACTCACCGGTACATCGCCGGCTTCAGCCGCCGCCTCGGGGGTGCGCTTCACCGCTTGCTTTTGGTCCGGACTTTCACCAACTCCGGCTCGCTAATACCTCCACAAAACGGATACTCTCCCCGTCAAGGGCTTTATAATATTGTTTTAGATTTTATTACATGTCCTTTTTTATGTCAAGGGATTTTTTATTATTTTATTTTTGCTCAGTGATATTGTCACCCTAAGAATGTTCAGGGAAAATGTCACTATGAGATAAGGAGAGCCTCGACAAAAGCCTGCGGATCAAAAAGAACAAGATCTTCTATTTTTTCTCCCATGCCAACAAAACAGACCGGAATTTCAAGTTCATCCTGAATACCGATGACAATCCCACCTCTGGCAGTCCCGTCCAGCTTGGTAAGGATGATACCGTTCAACGGTAAAGCCCTGTTAAAGTGCCGGGCCTGAGCAATGGCGTTCTGACCGGTGGTAGCATCAATTACCAGGTATACTGCATGCGGAGCGCCGGGATGGTTGCGATCGATTACGCGGTATATTTTATTCAGCTCCTCCATTAAGTTATACTTGCTATGCAAACGCCCGGCTGTGTCACCAATAACAACATCGGCATTCCTGGCCCTGGCCGCATTTATAGCATCGAAGAAAAGCGCTGCCGGATCAGAGCCGGCCTGCTGTTTGATCAAATCCGCATCGGCTCTTTTAGCCCATATTTCCAGCTGTTCGGTTGCCGCCGCCCGGAAAGTATCGCCGGCAACCAGCATAACCTTTTTGCCCTGTTCCCTGTAGTAATTGGCCAGCTTAGCTGCCGCTGTTGTCTTGCCTGAACCGTTTACACCGACCAACAAAATGATGTGAGGGCGATTATCAGCCAGAGAAGGGCTGTTACCCAAGGTCAGGCGCTCGATAAGAATTCTTTTTAATAGATTCTTTACTTCCACCCTTTCTTTCAGTCCAAGAGCACGGGCTTTTTCTTTCAATGCCGCTACAATCTGCAGGCTTCCGTTGACCCCAACATCTCCGGTTATTAGTGTTTCTTCAAGATCTTCATAAAATAAATCGTCCAGTTCTCCCGCTCCAAATAAATTCCCCAGGCGGTCGACAAACCCGGCTTTGCTGCGGGCAAGGCCGGCGGAAAATATTTTTATTAAGCTCAAAACAATTCATTTCCCTTCAACAATTAATTGTCCTCCAGTTTCAGTGAAACCAGTCTGGACACACCAGGTTCAGGCATAGTCACCCCGTAAAGCACTCCTGCCTCTTCCATCGTTCGCTTACGGTGAGTAATGAGGACAAACTGTGCTTTCTCCGCCGATTGCTTTAAAAATCTCGTAAAACGGGAGAGATTGGCGTCATCTAAAGTTGATTCTACTTCATCCAGAAGATAAAAGGGCGCCGGTTTAAAACGAAGAATAGCAAATACAAGGGCAATGGCGGTGAGCACTTTTTCACCGGCCGAAAGCAAGGTTATATTCTGCAGTTTTTTCCCCGGTGGCTGGGCAACAATATCAATGCCTGATTCAAGGATATTATCCGGATCAGTCAATTTTAAAATAACCTGCCCCCCTTCAAATAGCTCTTGAAAAGTTTCGCCTAAATTGTCCCGCACCTGTTCAAAAGCCTTCTGGAAATAATGCTCCATGCGGCGATCTATTTCACCAAGCACTTTTTTCAAAGAAGCTTCGCCTTTCTGCAGGTCTTCTTTTTGTTCTTTCAAGAAATTGATCCGTTCTTCCAGCCTCTCCAGTTCTTCAATAGCTCCCAGGTTTACTTCTCCCAGCACCTCCAGATCTTCTTTCAGACTTTCTACCAGCTGGCGTCCCTCATCAGGATTAAAACCGTCTTCCAGGGGTACTGTTTCAAGGGTTTTAAACAGTTCTTTGAATCGCATTTCCTGGTAATTTAGTTCGGTCTGCAGTCTGGTCTGCTCCACTGAAAGCTGTTTCTCCCTCTTCTCCTGACGGTCAACCCGGCTCTGGCTCCGCCGCCTTTCTTCTTCCAGATCTCTTATTTCCGCTTCCAGCTCATTCAAACGGCGGTTTCTTTTCTCCACTTCTTCGATCAAAACAGCCTTTTCTTCTGTGAGATTATTTATTTCTGTTTCAATATTCTTCTGATCATTGAGATTGCGGAATAAAATATCTTCATGTTTGTTATTTTCAATTCCTACCTCTTTAATCTCATCCGCCGGTTTGCCTGTGTTTATCCTAATTTCTTCTAACCTGTTCTCCAACATGTCCCGCTGTTCACGGCAGCTGCTTAGTTTTACGAGCACTTCAGTTTTACTTTGTTCAAGAGTATTTTTCTGCTCCAGGTATTGCCGGTACTGTTCCCTGGTCCCCAGCAGCGCATTTTCGAGTTCTTTAACTTCTTTCTCCGCCTCACTTATATCTCGCTGTAAATTCTGCAGACGTTCTTCAAGTTCACTTTCTTCCCGGTCATAATCGCCGTACTGTTTCCCGGTCACCTGAAGACGATCATTAACCGCTTTTTGCTCTCGTTCCAGAGAGGCTCTTTCTTTCTGAAAATCCTCGATTTTTATTCCTATCTCCTGCCGTTGGGATACAATTTCGGCAAATTGTTCTTTTTCAGCGGATAAACTATGATCCAGGGTATTTATCTCGCTGTTTATTTTCGACAGTTCCCGCTTTACAGTCAACTGCTTATTATTCAGGGATTCTATATCTTTACGCCTTCCAAGAGGCATACCGGCGGTATTGCGGCGGGGTAGGCTTCCGCCCCTGATCACTCCACCCGGACTGATCACTTCGCCATCCAGGGTAACAATGCGGCAGCTCTGTTTGAGGAATCGGGAAGCCGTTGACGCATCTTCCAGATTGCGACAGACAAGAGTGGAAGCAAGCAGGTAGTCAACAGCCGGGCGGTGTCGCGCTTCAGTTTTAACCAGTTCTGAAGCGCGCCCGACGACACCTGCAAGGTCCTGCCAGCCCGGAAATCGATCCAGGGGATCAGCAGCGCGGTGAATAACATCCAGGGGCAGAAAAGTGGCCCACCCACCCTTTTTCTCTTTCAAATAATGAATTGCTTTATGAACAGATTTTTCCGTTTCGGCTACCAGGTACTGCATTCCGTTGCCGAGAGCAGCTTCTACAGCCTGCAAATGATCTTCATCTACAGAAATCAATTCGGCTACCGGACCAAAAATGCCTGGTATCGAAGAACGAGCCTGCATCACTTCTTTAACGCCACGGTAATAACCGGAAAGAGCGGCATCCTGTTCTTCAAGCAAGCTCAACCTGCTTCCGATGCCGGAAAGCTCTTCCCTTTTCGACCGTTTTTCTTCATGCAAAGAGTTCAATTTCTTTTCTTTTTTTTCTATTTGGGCAGCCAGCTGGTTTTCTTTAATTTCATTCCTGGAAAGGCCCTTACCATGTTCCTCTATCTTCGCTGAGAGGGCAGAAGCCACTTCCTTAAGATCCGCCAGTGTTTTCTGGAGAACTGATTCTTCTTCCTGCAGCGCTGTTTTCTGATGATGCATCCGTTCCAGCTGTCTTTTTACTTCATCCACAGCTGATAATGCCGCTTGTCTGCGGGCACCGATGAAATATATCTTCTCCTGCTGCCTTTCCACCTCTCCAGGTAGGGTGCCGGCTTCAAGGCTGGCCAGATGATCCTCGATCTGGTGGCGTTCCTTTTCCAGGTCATTCAGCTGTTCTTTTTTGATTCCCAGTTCTTCTTCTGTTTTTTCTTTCTGGGAAGACAGCTCCTTCATTAACAACTCAAGCTGCTTGACCCGTTGTTTATTCTGTTCAATTTGTTCACGATACCGCTCTTCCCGCTCGCCAAGCAATATCTTTTCGTTCTCTTTTTGTTCCAGGGAACGAGAGACAAGAGACAGATTATCTTCTTTTTGTTTTCTGGCAGCCTGTTCTTCCTGTAATCGAAGTCTACGTTCCTGGAGCTCTTTTTCATCCAGCCCACTACGTGCTGCAGAAGAAAAAAGAGTATCCCGCACAGACTGCAGCTGTTTCTCTACCCTGGCAAGCTGTTCTTGCGAACTGATGAGATCAAATGAACGAAGTTTCTTTTCTTCCGTTTCGATTTTCTTTTTAAGCTCGCGATAATGTCGGGTAATTTCCGCCTGTTCCCGGAGCGGCTCGAGCTGGGTATCCAGCTCAAAAATCAAATCCTGCACCCGCACCAGGTTCTCCCTTGTTTCTTCTAGGCGCCGTCCTGCTTCCTTCTTGCGCATTTTATATTTCAAAATGCCGGCTGCCTCTTCGAAAATTTCCCGTCGTTCTTCAGGACGACTGTTAATTATCTCGTCAACCCGCCCCTGGCCTATAACCGAATAGATATCTTTACCAACACCTGTATCCATGAAAAGCTCGGTAATATCTTTTAACCGGCAGGGTGACTTATTGATATAGTATTCACTGTCTCCATTCCTAAATAACCTCCTGGTAACAGTCATTTCATCATAATCAAGGTTTAAGTCAGAGGAAACATCGGTAAAAGTGAGTGATACTTCTGCAAAATTCAGCGGTTTGCGATTTTCACTGCCGGAAAAAATAACTTCTTCCATCCGTGTCCCGCGCAGTGTTTTGATGCTTTGTTCGCCAAGAGCCCAACGAACGGCATCGACAATGTTGCTTTTCCCACAACCGTTAGGACCCACTATTGCAGCAATACCCGCACTGAAATCAAGTTCTGATTTTTCGGCGAACGATTTAAATCCAAACAGGTCCAATCTTTTTAAGTGCAACGATAAAATCTCCCCGTTGTAAAATAACAAATTGTATCCGGCAGCTCCGAATTTTCTTTTGCTAAAAGTTAAAAGTAATAATTTTTTTGTTTTTCTAAATCCTCCGGTGAGTACATACCCTTAAACAATTAGCGTGGTTCAACTAAAAATTTGATTGCTGTTCTTGCCTCATCATTGATCGAAATCTCTACAAAGGAAGGAACGACCACGAGATCAAGGCCGTTCGGTGCAACATATCCTCTGGCAACAGCTATTGCTTTTATGGCCTGATTGACAGCTCCGGCGCCGATTGCTTGCAGTCCAACAGCTCCGTCAGTCCTTACCACCGCCGCCAGAGCCCCGGCCAGAGCCTTGGCCTTGGAATGAGCCGACACTTTAAGAATTTCCATATCGTCCTGCAATGCTCCTTCCTCCACAAATAATGCCAACCGGGTCCTTTTAATTAAGGCGTGATCCTGTTCCAGGCTTCCCTGGCCGCCGCCTGTTCAGCCTCCTTTTTACTGCATCCCCAACCGCTCCCTATTGTATCGTTCTCCAAAATGACTTCCGCTTCAAAGGTTTTCTGATGATCGGGACCGCTCTCTTTAATAATTCGGTATACAGGGGTAAAAGCAAAACGAGCCTGGGTAAATTCCTGAAGCAGTGTCTTGTAATCCCGTCTCAGCACCCCTTCTTTAAGTTCAAATAATATTTGCTGGTAAAGATCAATAACGCTCTGCCGGCATTTTTCAAGTCCTACATCAAGATAAAGTGCTCCGATCATTGCTTCAACAGCGTCGGCCAGAAGGGAAGGCCGAGTAGCCCCTCCACCGACTATCTCACCTTTGCCAAGTCTGATATATTCACCAAGATTAAGCGTGAAAGCAATTCTGGCCAGTGACGCTTCGCAAACCAGCTCGGCGCGCAGTTTGGTTAATTTTCCCTCCTGAAAATGAGAATAAACCTCATACAGATAATCACTGATAATAAGTTCCAGAACCGCATCGCCAAGAAATTCCAAACGCTCATTATGCAGGCGTCGATATCCTCTCTCGTGAGCATAAGAACTGTGAGTAAGAGCCTGTTCATAAAGTTTCCTGTCAGCAACAGGCCAGCCAAGATCACTCAATAAGCGGACAATTTTTCCCGGCCAATTCATTACGCTCCACCTCTTCTCCGAAGAAAATGCGATATTCAAAGGCATATCAGCAACGGCAAAATATTTATTCTTGATAGTCGGCAGCTTGAAGATCACATCAGAGGAAGCCGTTTATCCAAGCCTTCGCTGTAAATAATAAAAGCTCGATCCGGCAGAAACCGCCTTTATTAACGGACACCTATAAAAAAGCCTCCCGGCCCTCCTGATAGGAAGCGGTACTGTCGTTCACCCGTCACCATACCGCTCCACTGTCATTAAAAAGGACGGGAAGCTTCTGTAATTCCCTAAACTAACACTGACAAAACAAGGTAGCCAAAATGAAACGGAGCCCGGCGGTTATTATTCTCTCACTCCTGTTCAATGAAACAAAAATCAAAAACAGCGTCCTTTACTATGCCAAAAATGAAGTGAGGATACCTGTCTCTCAATATTTCACCAATGACTGCTATTTTATATTCTCCATGATCAATATTATTCCGGAACACTCGTTCATCAGAACAAACCGGCGCTGTAACCCCGACTCCGGTGGTTGCCACACTGCGCACTTTTCCACCTTAAAAGTTATTTAACTTTCGATTCGATGTACTTAATCACATCACCTACTGTTTTAATATTTTCGATTTCCTGATCGGAAATTTCCAGGTCAAATTCTTCTTCTAAAGCCATTACCAGCTCTACTATGTCCAGTGAATCAGCATCAATATCTTCAAAAGTAGTATCGAGCAAAAGCTTGTCGGCATCGACTTCCAACTGTTCAGCAACAATTTTTTTAACCTTTACTTCTACGTTCACTAAATCACCTCCTTCCTTCAGGTTAATCTATTGTCCAAATAACACAACTTAACCGCAGGGCATGCAGCGAAAAATATTGCCCGGCCGGTAACATAAATAGTATATCAATTCTTTTAAAATGATCAATAGCAGCCGCCCTCCATGTATTATTCTTTTCTGAATTCAACGGCCATCTTCCGGTTCAAGTCTGCTATCAAGTATTTCAAGGGCTTCCTGGAGATGTTTGGCCACTTTTTTGCAAACAAAGGGGTAAACCTGTTTAAGTAAAGCCTGCTCGATGGACCTAGCCCTCGAAGAACCGTGACATTTTATGCATAAACCGTTGACTCCCATCAATAGTGCTCCTCCATAACCTGAATCGTCAATTTTTTCTCTCAGGCTTAGAAAAACCGGCTTTAAAAGAGCTGCTCCAATTTTATAACGCAAACTGCCCGGTATTTCGTGTTTTAAATAACCAAGAATGGCTCTTGACAGGCCCTCTGACGTTTTTAAAAATATGTTGCCCACAAAACCATCGCAAACGACTACGTCGGCTTTACCAAAGAAAACCTCTGTTCCTTCTATGTTGCCGTAAAAATGGGGTAAATATTTATCCAGGAGAATGTGGGTTTTTTTTACCTGTTGATTCCCTTTTTTCGGTTCCGTTCCAACATTGAGCAAAGCCACTTTCGGTTCCGGAAAGGAGAGAATTTGCTGAGCATAAATCCGGCCCATCATTGCGTACTGAAGAAGCTGACCGGGTCGAGAATCCATATTGGCTCCAACATCAAGGAATAAAACCGGCCTGTCTCCAAAACTGGGCATTGCCGTCAAAAGAGCTGGTCTGCTTATCTTCCCCAGGCGGCCCAGGAATAAAAGTCCTCCGGCCATTAAAGCACCCGTATTGCCTGCACTGAGAACTGCATTAGCCTCACCACTGCGGACCATTTCCAAAGCTTTAACCATGGAAGATTTTTTCTTACGGCGGATGGACAGGCCGGGATCATCATCAGGAGCGATCACTTCTTCGGCGTGCACTATAGAGAGACGATCTTCGGGGTAAGAAAAACCGGCCAAAACCTTTTTAATACTCTTTACATCACCAACCAGGATAACCTGCAAATCCTTTATAGCTGAAATAGCAGAAACTGCACCGGCGATGATTTCAGAAGGTGCATGATCGCCACCCATAGCATCGACTGCCACTTTTACCAAGCATACCACTTCCTCATCATAATTTACCGCCTATATATAGGACGCCCCTTCTTTGCCTTAACAAAAAGGGGCGTCCTGTCATATTTAAAAACACTTTAATTCACTTTAACCGCTTCCCGGCCTTTATAATAACCGCAGTTCAGGCAGACCCGGTGAGCGGGTTTAAGCTCATGGCATTGCGGGCACGGTACCAGGTGGGGAACCGATAATTTATCCTGAGATCTTCTCATGTTCCGTTTCGACTTTGAAGTTCTGCGCTTTGGAACAGCCAAAACATACCCCTCCCATCCAATAATTTAACAACCAATCAATCTTTCTTCAGCAACTATTATTCGGCCTGCATATTTATCAATTTCCCAGACCGAATTCCTTTAATTTAAGAAGACGAACATCTACTGCCTGCTCTTTTTCTTCACATCGGCAGGGCTCGTGGTTTAAATCTGCCCCGCATCCTGCACATATTCCCTTGCAATCCGGGCGGCAAAGCGGGCTGTATTCCTGGGCCAGGATAATCATCTGGCGGATGTACTCGTCAAGATAGAGATAATCTCCCTTTACAGTCATGGTTTCGGCAATCTCCAGAGCCAGGGCATCAGCTGTTTCTTCATCGGGAACTGATTCACTCACTGTAAAAACATCACTGAACTCACTGGCAAAGTAATGTCTGAAAGTTGTCAGGCACCTGGAACAGACCGCCGGCGCTTCTACTTCCAGGCTACCGCTGATCATAACACTGTTGCCGCTGTAACAGGCACTGACATCGAGCTTTAAATTTCCTCCATTCGGGAAATCATCATAACATTCGGCCAGTTCTTCTTTAAAAATATAACTGACCGCTTCCCCTGCACGAACTTTGAGATCAGGTAAAAATATTTCCATAAAACAACACCCCGGAAAACTAAAGTAATTATATAGACCTTTATTTTCTTTGTCAACAAAGGTTGAACTCTATTAAGCTTAAACTCTATCATACTATGTTGATTCAAAACTGTTAGACCAGATTCTGTTAGAACGTTTCAAGGTTGCTTAAAATAACTTTCGGAGACCGATGGAAATTGCGCACTTAGGTTGACACTAACCAGACAAGCTTTGCGTTAATCGAATGAACAGGGATCGGCATTCTGTGCTCCAAAGTTAAAAAGTAATACCATCAATGTCACGTTCCTCATTCTCAAAAGAATC
>JAGYMW010000032.1 GCA_018400435.1 Bacillota bacterium
AATTACTTCTTTGCTGATCTGCTGAAAGGTAAAAATTTAAAGAAATAATTTATCCGCTACCAGCTGAAAATTTTATACTGGACCATAGATGATCATTATAAAGTCATATAATGTATAATAAAAAAACATCCCGCCAATATTTCTCTACCGGGGGTCTCTTTTCAGTATTAACCTGTTATCACGATTTTCCACTTAACATGTTAAATACAGAGCATTAATAATCCTTCGGATCAATCATCACTTCAAGCAAGTATGGCTTATCCTTTGCCAGCGCTCTCTCTACTGCCGGCTGAATTCCAGATAGCTGACAAATTCTTTCCGCAGCCATGCCAAAGCTCCTGGCCATTAAGCAGTAATCAATTCCCGACATGTTGGTACCCGGAAAATTATCACACTCTCCCTTGTCTCCTTTGTAATGAAGCAGCCCTTTCCGTATGGCTGCATAACCGGCATTATTTATTACTAAAAAGACAACCGGTATTCTATATTTAACCGCTACCCAGAGACTTTGCACCCCAAATAGCAGACATCCGTCTCCGGTTATACAGATTACTTTACGTTCAGGAGCACCACATTTCACTCCAACTGCCGCTCCCGTTCCCCACCCCAGGCTACCGCAGGCCTGGCCGTAAAAACTTAATTCGTTGTGCCGTTCCAGATACTCAACAAGGTGAAAGTCTGAGGTCGGCGTGTCCACGACAGCCGTGGTTTTATTATCCATGACTTTGGAAATGCTTTCCACCAGACTAATTACCTGGATCTTTTCTTTATTTTTCGCCTTAGCAATCTGTTTGCTTATCGCTTCTTTTCTCAGTGCCTGAAACTGAGAAATTTTCAGTTTTCGCGTTTCCGCCTTCCTTCCCCTGTCACCTGCTGCTTCAATTTTCGCCAGCAGTATTTCCACTGTTTCTTTTGTGTTGCCGCAGAGAGCAATATCGGCATGGTACAGCTTATCTATTTCTGTTAAGTCATTATGCTGGTGAATCAGCCTGGCACCGTTTGGAATCATTGGCTCTTTTGGCATGGTAAATTCCGCGAAGAGCTTTGCCCCCAGAGCCAGGATGACATCTGCTTCACGGACTGCCGGATTGTTGAGCCCGTAGGGGCCTAGAAAATAGTCACTGCCGGTTGAATATCCGTTATTATAAAAACTCCATTTGGACTCACAGCATACTCCTGCTCCCAACAGCTCAGCCAGTTTTTCAACGAGGTTAATACAGTTATCACGGCCAACTCCCGAACCGGCAATGATCAGAGGGGACCTGCATTTGTCCAACAGGTTTACAGCTTTGGAAACATCTTCTTCAGCAGGTGAAATCCTGTAATCTATATTCGATTCTGGTAAAGAATAAGGATAACCTGTCTTGATCTGTGATTCAAGAACATCCTGTGGAATAACCAGCAGCGTTGGTCCTGAAGGAGGTTTAATGGCCATTTGAAAAGCGCGGTCCAGGTCTTCTGCCAGCTCTTCGGGGCGAAGAACCATCCAGTCCCACTTTGTATACTGCTTAACCATTTCCTGCTCATGAGTCGTCGATGTAATTCCTCCATGAGAAAGAAGAGCGCGCGGTTTAATAACGTTGATTACCACAATCGGGGAATAGCTCATCTTCGCAGAATAAATCTGGCTGATGCCATTTGCTAGTCCCACGTTGGCATGCAGCATCACAACCTGCGGTCTGCCGGTTACTCTGCTGTGACCGTCTGCTGCCGCTACCGCCGGTCCTTCAAAAGGAAATAGAATAAAATGCATACCATCAGATTTTAAGACATTAACAATAATTGACATCTCTGTAGTGCCGGGGCAGCTGTAAATATGAGTGATCTCTCTTTTTTTTAGGATGCCGGCAACAAGACTGCCGCCATTCGGTTCAACTATATCTGTCATTGTCTCCTCCATCCAACCTGAAAGGTCCACTCCGTCACTGGCTTTGACGTCAAAATAATCGGCGCTTACATATTCTTTTATCTTTTCATTTATATAATTTCCACCTATTATAATTATAGCATCAAGCTTCGCTGCCCTGACGGCGGCATATGTTTTTGCTATGATCGTGTTAGAGCTTTTAGCTTCCTGTTTCCTCAAGCATGGCCAGCACTTCCGGCAAGTCAATACCAAGTTCTTTCAACTTATCACTGGTAGGAACACCCTCTTTGCTCCAGCCTCGCCGCCTGTAGGCAGCATCAAGAACCCTGTTGTATTCACGGTAGCGAAATTCTCGCAGGATGGTCAGTTTTTCTTTGATGCTCTTCCCTTCCGGATCAACTCCGATCTGTTCCTTCATTTGTTTGTCATACCGTTCCTGGCGGGAAAGGTATTCTTCTTCTGTAACCGGCCCGATAGCCCGCAGCGGTGGAATATCATCTTTTCTTCTTCCATAGCCAAGGTAATAGCTCATCACCCGCTGCAAATTAAAAACCCTCTCTGATTGCTTGAGCATCTTTTCTTCATCAAGTTTTTCTCCGGTCATGCCTTCGAAATATTTCCAGTAATTTTCTACATGTTCCGGTATTTTGGCCGCCTCCTGCGGTGGATACTTGCTGTTATCGTCAGGAGCAATGTCGTTCCAGATAATTTTACACAGTCCTAGCAGGCCAAACCAGGTTCTGAACAACGGAAAATAATAGAGCGCTTCCGCCTTGTCTTCAAAGCTCGGGATCTGGTTGTTAACCAGATCGATAAATATGAGCCATGATTCATCATGTTGAGGCCCCTTGATAGCCATGGCATAACCGGCCTGCTGGGCCAGGGTCTCCTTGGTTACATATTCAGAAAACTCCAAGCCCTTTACCTCCATGCCAATATCCTGTAAAAATCCGGGATCGGCTCCGTATTCTCTAATCCATTTTTCTTTTAACCGGCGCACACCCTGCCCTACCTCCATACCAAATCCTTCTCCGGCCGCCATTTCGTGGAGACAGGCAAGCACTTCCTCGGAAGCCCCGAAAACCAGGTTCTTACCACCGGTATGTTCTGTATTGATGATACCGGCTTCAAAAGCTTCCATCACGAAGGCCATCGTTGTGGCAAAAGAAATAGTGTCAATACCATATGTGTCACAATAAAAGTTATATTCAACGATAAAATCAAGATCAAAACAACCCATATTCGCTCCACCGGCCGCGGTTTCGTATTCCGGACCATCGACCATTACCTTCTCGCCTTTATAGGGGCCTGTTTTCAATATAAATCCATCCACGGCCTTGCAGCAAGCCATTGAACAACCAAGCCAGCAGGCGTCGGAAGCCCCCTGGGTAAAGTAGCGCTCTTTCATAACATTAGATGATATTTTTGATGTGTCAGGATGGCAACCATATTTAAAGTTATGTACCGGTAACAGGTCATAAGCATCCATTACTTCTACGATATTGGCTGTGCCTACTTCCCGCATGCGGTTTTGATCTTTATCCAGCCTGGCCATTTCAGCATTTACTTTCATCCCGTGGCGCCTGATCAGATCAGGATTAACCGGGTTGTTCAAATCGTCAACAATTTGGATCGCCCCTGTTGGGCAAACATAGGCGCAGGAAGTACAGCCAATACAGTGAGGATCGATTTCGTTGAAGGGCATAGTTACATGACGCTTTATACCGCGACCGGCATAACCAATTATTTTCTGGAGGACAAATTCATCACAGGCCCTGACACAGTGGCCGCAGAGAATGCAGGCTTTTGGGTTTTCATCAGTAAGTTCGCTTCGGAAACGGCTCCCGTCTGTTATTCCGCAAATTTTGGCCACTTGTTGTACTGCTTCCACATTTGGCCAGCGCCCCAGGTACATTTCCGCCAGAATACGGCGGTGCTTTTTAAGCTTATCCGAGTCAGTTGTCACAACAATTGTTTCACGGATCGGATAATTGCAGGATGTAACAATTTCTTTTTTGCCTCCACTTTCCACTTCACAGATACAAAGACGACAGGTGCCTTCCGGGGTAAGATCCTTATGTTGACAGAGCGTAGGCACGGTAAAACCGGCTTTCATGATCGCCTGAAGCAGATAGGTTCCCTCCGGAACTGTAATAGATTTGCCATTGATGGTCAGGGTAATTTTGCGGGATGTTTTACCGGCAGATGTCATTGTTAGATCACCTCCACTGCATCAAATTTACAGCTCTCCAGGCAGATACCGCATTTGATACACTTATTTTGGTCTATCCTATGTATCCCTTTTGTCTCTCCGCTGATAGCTTTGGTTGGGCAATTTTTAGCACAGAGTGTACAACCGTTACAGTTTTCGGTAATATGATAAACAATCAAATCCCGGCATACTCCGGCTGGGCACTTTTTCTCTCTGATATGTTTTTCGTATTCGTCACGGAAATAGCGAATGGTACTTAAAACCGGATTAGGAGCAGTTTTGCCCAGCTGGCAAAGGCTTGTTTCGGCAATCGTTTCGGCAACCTCTTCCAAAAATTCAATATCTCCTTCCCTGCCCTCACCCCTGGTTATGCGGGTCAGCGTTTCATCAAGAGCATGGAGCCCCTCTCGACAGGGAGTACATTTACCGCAGGATTCGTCGATAAGAAAATTGATAAAATACCTTGCTACATCGACCATACAGGTGTGATCATCCATTACGATCATGCCGCCTGAGCCCATCATCGATCCTGCATCCGACAGCGAATCAAAATCTACTTTCAGATCAAGCATTTCCTCCGGCAGACAGCCTCCCGACGGTCCCCCGGTCTGAATAGCTTTGAATTTCCTTCCGCCCGGTATCCCACCGCCTATTTTATAGACAATATCCCTTAAGGTAATACCCATTGGCACTTCCACCAGCCCGGTGTTGTTAATATCACCAACCAGTGAGAAGACCTTTGTCCCGCTCGAACCGTCCCAGGGACTCTTACTAACATCTCCACTGCCAATTGAAGAATACCATGTCGATCCCATGGAGATGATGGCCGGTATGCTGGCAAATGTTTCCACGTTATTGAGAACCGTCGGCTTGCCTCTGAAACCCGACTCTGTACTGTGGATATATTTTGAACGTGGTTCGCCTGCCCTCCCAGACATTGAAGCCATCAAGGCCGTTGATTCACCGCAGACAAAAGCGCCCGCCCCGCGGTGAATGTAAATATCAAAAGAAAAATTACTGTTTAAAATTGAGTTGCCCAGCAGTCCTCTTTCCCAAGCCTGTTGAATAGCTATTTTCAGCCGTTTCAAAGCCAGAGGATATTCCTTTCGGATATAGATAAATCCTTCCCTGGCTCCCACGGCAAGGGCTGCAATTAACATACCCTCAATAACCGAATGAGGATCTGTTTCAATGATGGAGCGATCAACAAATGCTCCGGGATCCCCTTCATCAGCATTGCAAACTACATAAGATACTTCATCGTGCTCTTCCATCGCTTTTCTGCAAGCTGCCCACTTAAACCCTGTAGGGAAACCTCCTCCACCACGTCCTCGAATTCCCGAAGCGGTGATTTCAGCAATTATTTCGTGCGGTTCCATGTCCATAGCTTTAATAAAGGATTTATAACCATCCCTGGTAATGTAGTAGTCTATATTTTCGGGATCAATAATTCCCTTGTTTCGCAAAACAATTAACTGCTGTTCGCTGAAAAATTCAATATCTTCCATGCGTGTTCGCGTTTGATTGTTAACAGGATCTTTATAAAGCAGGTTTTCCACAACTTTTCCTTTTTGAAGATGCTCTTCAACAATAACCGGGATGTCTTCCGGCTCGACTTTCTGATAGAAAACGCGCTGCGGTTGAACAACAATAATCGGTCCTGCAGCACAAAATCCGTTGCATCCTGTGCTGACAACCAGGTACTGTCGATCCATATTCTTTGCTTTCAACTCTTCAATCAGTCTGTCTCTTACCGCCAGACCTCTTGCGGATGCACATCCCGTTCCGGTGCAGACCAACAGCATACCCCTGTATTTAGCCCAAATCTTCTGCTGAGTTTCTTTTATTTTTGCCAGCTCTTCTGATGATGTAATTTTATCCAGTTGTCGATTGCTATTTTCTGTCTCTCTTTCATCTTGCTCGCTGCTTTCCGGCAAAAACTCTCGTATAAGATTTTCCACATTCCGGGCCTCGACGTTGCCGATCACCATATCGCCAATTTTAACCACAGGCGCCATGCTGCAAGCACCCAGACAGCGCACTCCGACCAGGCTGAATTTTTTATCGGCGGTCGTTTCCCCAGCCTTGATCCCCAGTGCCCTCTCAAAAGCACTGAGAATATTGGCTGCTCCCTTAACATGACAAGCAGTACCGAGGCATACCTGAATCAGGATTTCCCCCTGCGGTTCAAGGCTGAAAGAGTTATAAAAAGTGGCAATGTGATAAATCTCTGCTCTCGGGGTTCCGGTATTCCTGTTCAGCAAGTCAATTGCCGTTTTCGAAATATGCCTGAAATGATCCTGGATATCCTGCATCATTTCGATAAGGTATTCCGGATCACTATTCCAGCGGTCAATAATTTCCCGAATCCCCTCAATTTCTGCAGGATCTTCCTGGATGTATATTTTTTGAGGGTTCACAAGAGGAACCAATTTGCTTTCTTCAATATTCCAGGCCGGAGTTATATTCCTGTTTTTGACCACTATGGCTTTTATTTTTTTATGGCGAAAAACCGTCCCTACTCCGCCCCGGCCAGCCTGCTTTATTCTGGCTGTATTGCGGCGCCAGTCCCAGAAAGAAAAATTAAGTATACCCATCCGGGAGTGTTCTGCCCCTTTACCGCTTGCCACCACTGAAATATTTTTTTTATCAAGCTCATTATCAGCATACAGAGCAGTTAATTCTTCCACAGCCAGGTGTGAGTCAATGCTTTCGCCGGGTGACGCCTCCACGGCTACCCTTTTCCCGGCGGCATCAATAACAATGATTACCTCTCCCGCAGCCCTTCCAACAACTACGAGAGCATCAAAACCGGAGAATTTTAATAACGGACCGAAATGTCCGCCTACGTTACTGTCAATAATCAGGTTGGTCATCGGTGAAATGGTTGTCACAATCGTTTTGCCCGATCCGGGGAAGCTGGTTGTTCCTCCCAGCGGTCCGGCTGAGAAACAAATGGGGTTATTTTCACTGTCCCAATGCGTGTGCCTATCGATTTCCTGTAAAGTCAGCCAAAGGTCAAAACCTTTGCCCCCCGTCCAAAGCTTTTTCATCTGATTAGTTACTTCACCTGTCGATATTATATTCCGGCTTAGATTTATTTTCAGGTAGTGACCGGTATAACCCCTCTGCAGGGGGACCGGCTCAAATTCCATTTCCGCCAGGACCCGTTGTTCCTTCTTGTCACTTCTCTGTTTATCATTGCTCATCATTTAGCCTCCTACCTGAACATTATAAATAAAAACCTGAAAGGCGGGCTGCAATAAACAGCAATTTTCTTACACCATCCAGTCTTTGTACTACGTATTATTTAGTTCTATTTCTTTTTCATAAATCTCTAGTTTTCAGCATTAATAGAGTTGCTGTTATATTCTTCCTGTGGATAGTTCAATCCTCCCTCAATTTAGCAGACGATACAGAGAAATATTCTGCTTCATTCCGTAAGATTAAACAGATTCCGATAATCATCTGGTGTATCGATATCCTGCAAAACAGATTCAGTATCAACTATTTGGCAATTTATTTCATCAGGTGGCAGTGTATTTATAATTTTCCGACCTCCTACATCTCCCTTCAGATTCATTAAGGACGGCCAGGTGCGGCGATCAAAAAGAACCGGGTTCCCACGTTGCCCTGCATAAATGGGGCATGTCACTGCTTTAAAATTTTCTTTATAACTTGCAATTATCTGACGGTATACGGATGTTGGAATCAACGGTTGATCGGCAAGAGCAAAAAGTATCCCCTGGGTATTGCTGTCAACTGCTTCAATTCCTGCTTTTACTGAACTGGCAATTCCCGAGCGGTAATCCTCATTGATGACAAAACGGTACCGTGTTGACGTAAGTAGCTCCACCAGCAGTTGGTCGGGCCTGGCAACGACAATTACATCATCAATTCCTGAGCGATTAATTTTTTCAATAGTATGCTCAAGGATCGTGTTTTCACCAAAGGGCAAAATCAGCTTGTCCCGACCCATCCGAAAAGAAGCGCCTGCAGCAAGGAGAATGCAGGTTACTTTAATCTTGGGTTGACCACTGCGGAAATTCAGGACAACTTTTACCGGATCTTTGTTGAGGGCGGCTGAAACCAGCATATTTTCGCTTCTTTCTCCGGGATTCATATTACCTGCAACCCGCCAGGCTGTTTTCCCCGGAGAAGTTAGCAGGTCCCCTTTATTGATCACGGGAACCAATTTTGCCCGACAGGCCTGTCTTAAGCCTGTCGCCGTTAAATAATTAAAAATTCGGGCCAGTATGTCTTCTGTAATTAACTTTCCCTCAGCAATCCCGATTGCCGCCGCCAGTTTATCCGCCCGGTGAACTGTATGAGAATCAAGACTTTTTCCCAGGGCATCCGCCCCGACCACAGGAACAATGAGATCAGACTTTTCCGGAATGACCGGTTCGTCCAGATCATGGCCTTTAAGCGGCAGTTTTCCGGCCCCATCCGCTTCAACGAGGACTATTATATTCAATTTTCTTTGGATTTTTTCAATAATTGCAGGGTTGATACCCTTTAGTTTACCCGAAGGTAAAGCTTCGGCAGCCAGCACAGCAATAGAGGACTGTTGATAATGTTCTTCCAGCTTGCCGGTAATCTGTTTCTCATTATTCTCAAGAATTAGTGGGATACCGGAAGGTGCAAATATTTTGGTTGTTGTTGTTATAAGTACTTTTTGTCCTGAGGCAGTCATTTCTTCCGCCAGCCTGTTAATCAAACTTGTTTTACCGCCAGCTCCATAAAAAGAAACAAGGCTCGTGGCTTCCGGATTCAAAAAACCGGACAGGGAAAGCTGGTTCATCAGCTGTCCTCCGATCTGTTATTTCCTTATCTTTATCTTTCACCGGCGAAAGAAACAGCAATCAGTGATAACCCCCCTGCCTAAAGTATAACGGAATGTCCGGAGAAATTAAACCGTCAGCGGCTGCTAAAGTAACGGTTCAGGATCGCTTCCAGAACTCCTCCTCCTATAGCTCTCGCCTTATCAGATATAGTATGACAGTCCACCGCTTCACCGCGCGGATCAATATCGCCGACTTTCATACCCCTCCTGACAGCAAGATTTGGATAGAGCATACCCCGTACCAGGCCATCGATTTCAGCCTGCAGGGAAATTTCCTCAACCGTAGCCACAGTATCGCCCGCTTTGACCAGTTCGCCGATTTTTTTCAGGGGTTTAAAAACTCCTTCTGCAGGTGCTCTCAGTAAGCGTTCACGGCTGTAGCCGGCTACTTCACCGGGCACTCTGGTATCGGGAATGGCAGAACCTGCATAGATTACTTTTCCCAGATTATGTCCACGCATAGTCTCAATAACAGCATCTACATCCGCACCGGCTGAAAAACCCGGCCCCAGTCCGATAACAAGTTCGGCGTCACCCCTGGTTGTTCCGGTATTTTTCTTGGCCATAATTCCGTCAATCAGTATTTTCGGTTTTAATTTGCCAACCGTATTTGCTTCCGGATCAATGAGAACCGGTACTACTTTCTTTTCAAGGACCTCTAAAGCTTCTTTCGCTTCTTTGCAAAGCTTTGCCTCTACATTTTCCACGACAATACTTTTTTCATAAATTGCTGAAGCAAAAGAAACACTCCTGCGGACAACCAGCGGTTCGGCCAGTTCCAGCATTACCGGATCAAAACCTGCCTGCCACAGACGGTGAGCAACACCGGTAGCCAGATCGCCGGCTCCCTTGATAATAATCAACCTTGGTATCATTTCTTCTCCCCCTTCGCCGAACCAAAAGGGGATGCGGCCGGCCGCATCCCCCCGACTTTCCAATGTAACAGCTTATTTCTATTTCTTTTCGTTAATCACCCTCCAAACCCTTTCCGGTGTTAACGGAAAAGTATTGAAATCGACACCCAGAGCGTCATTGACGGCGTTGGCAACCGCCGGGGCGACTCCGATCATCGGCTGCTCTCCAATACCACGGGCTCCGAAAGGCCCTCCTTCTTCAGGTGTTTCGATTATAAAACTGTCAATATGCGGCGTGTTGTCGATTGAACAAATTTTATAATCGGTGAAGTTTCGATTCAAGATTACTCCCTTGTCGAAGCGCAGTTCTTCGTAAAGAGCAGTGGAAAGGCCCATTACGGTCCCACCGCGCAGCTGGGCATGGGCCAGGCGCGGATTAATCGCTTTCCCCGCATCAATGGCGCTGACCAGCTGCAAGATGGTTACCACGCCAGTTTCCGGATCAACTTCAACTTCCACTCCTGTAGCGCCGAAGCAGTAAAACATACCCGGATTACCCTGCCCCGTTTCCGGATCGAGGTTGGTCATATTGGAGGGAACGAAAGAACCGCGGCCTATAATTGGTCCGGCGATACCTTCTCCGGTGCATTTCTTACAGCTATCAGCTATCTCCCTGATCGTTGCTTTGACATTAGGATCTTTTGTGGAGTATATCTTTTTCCCATCAAAGGTCAACTCTTCTTCCGGCACCTCGAGAAGGTTTGCCGCAATGCAGTAAATCTGACCGAGAGCGTCCTCCGCAGCCCGCTTTACAGAAGTACCGCAGGTGTAAGTAACCCGGCTGCCGACAGTTTGCCATTCATAGGGCGTAAAATCAGTATCGGGTATTTTGATATCGATCTTTTCAACAGGGATATGAAGCGTCTCTGCAGCAATCTGAGTAATTGCCGTCAGCATGCCCTGGCCCATTTCTGTCGCCCCGACCAGGATATGAGCAGTGCCGTCTTCGTTGATCCTGATTATAGCCGACGAAGAGGCGTTGCTTGGCTGGGCCGGGCATTTAACCAGTCCGGCAATTCCCTTGCCGCGGTATTTACCCTCTTTTTTACCCCATCCGATCTTATCAGCTACTGCTTTAAGGCATTTATCAAAGCCGACATTGTGAACCTCCTGCCCGGTGGCAGTTTTTGATCCTTCTTTCATACCGTTGATCAGACGGATCTCGAGGGGATCCATATTCAGCTCTTTGGCAATTTCATCCATCTGCCGTTCGATTCCCCACTGCATTTCGCACATACCGAAACCGCGCACCGGTCCACCGATGGAGTTGTTGGTATAGACACAATAAGAATCAGTTTTAACATTTGGTATTTCATAAGCGCCGCTGGAGCTGTATCCGGCTGCCCTGACAATATTAACCCCGTATTCAGTGTAGGCACCACCGTCCCAGATCATCTCGTATTCAAGGGCAGTAATGCGACCGTCTTTACGCACGCCTGTTTTTAAATGAGCGTAAAGAGCCTGCCTGGTAAATGTGCCCTGCATATCCTCTTCGCGGTTAAAAACGATCCTCACCACATGACCGGGAAATTTTTGAGCCAGGGGGATAACCAGCCCTTCCAGAGAAGCTCCAGCTTTACCTCCGAACCCTCCGCCAATATAACTGGAAATAACCCTGATCTTATGCATGGGCATATCCAGCGATTCGGAAAGCAGCTGGCGCACCACGTTCGGCGACTGGGCGGTGCTCCATACGGTCAGCTTGCCGTCCGGACTCCAGTGAGCGGCCGCCTTGTGCGTTTCAATCGACACATGCTGCATCTGAGGTACTTTATAATCACGTTCCACGATAAAATCTGCTTCGGCAAATCCCTTTTCCACGTCACCCTTGCGCAGCTTGAAATGGTTGGCGATATTTGTCCCCGGTTTAGGGTAAAAGATGGGCACAACTTTATAGCTGCCCAAATCTTCATGGATCAGGGGAGCATCCGGTTTCATCGCTTCTCGCGGGTCAAAAACTCCCGGCAGTTCTTCGTATTCAACTTCAATTAATTCAGCCGCTTCAGCAGCCGCTTCTTCTGTTACCGCGGCAACGATGGCCACCGGTTCACCCCAGAAACGAACTTTGTCAACAGCCAGAAAATTCCTGTCTATAAGGTAAAGACCAATTTTATTCGGGTATTCCTTACCCGTCAGGACCGCCTTGACGCCTGGATACTGCAGTGCTTTTGAGGTGTCGATGCTTTTTATTTTGCCGTGGGCGACAGTGCTCTTTTTCATTTTTACATGGAGCATAGGGCCGATAAAACGATCCTCGATATACTGTGCCGCCCCGGTTACTTTTTCCAGAGCATCTACTCGCAAAACATCGGTTCCAACATATTTCATATCCGACATTTTCTGTTCCTCCTTTCTTACCTATTTTTTCACTGAGGCTTTGACAGCCTCCCTGATTTCCTGGTAAGCTCCGCAGCGGCAGAGGTTGCCGCTAAGCGCTTCGTTGATATCTTCATCGGTTGGATTGGGGTTCCGATCAAGCAGGGCTTTAGCCGATATAATCATACCCGGAGTGCAAAAACCGCACTGAAAAGCGCTGTGTTCGACAAAAGCTTTTTGAACCCGATCCAGCTCTCCGTTTTTAGAGAGTCCTTCTATGGTCACAAGCTCTTTTCCATCAAGTTCAACGGCCAGGACCAGGCAGGAATTAACCGGTTTACCGTCCAGAAGGACCATGCAAGCACCGCATTCCCCAATTTCACAGCCTTCCTTGGTCCCGGTCAGGTGAAGCTCATTTCTTATAAACTTAAGCAGGGTCTGACCGACATTCACTTCCCTGGTTTCTTTATCACCGTTAACAGTAAAACTGATTGTCATTTTCTGAGCCATTTTCACACCCCCATGGTCTGTTCAAGCCCGCGGCGGACCAGAACTTCGGCTATATGGTAGCGGTAATCGCGTGAACCCCTCAAGTCGGTAATCGGTGATATGCTTTCGTGAACCAGCTTCGCTGCTCTGGCCCAGTCCTTTTCACCCTTTTCATTAACAGCTTCTTCAACCGCCAGAGCACGTACCGGCGTAGGTGCGACGGCGCCGACAGCAATTTTTACTTTATCGCCCCAGCGCTGGACTGCAACTCCGACGGTAGCCAGATCGACAGAACCGGTTCGCGATGCTTTAATATATACCCCTTTCTCCTGCGGATAAGGCTTCGGAACTAAGACTGAATGAACCAGCTCTCCTTTTTTTAGATCTGTTTTCCCGGGCCCGGTGAAAAATTCTTCCACGGGGACCGTTCTCTGCCCCCCTGTCCCGGCAATGACAATTGATGCCCCAAGGCAGTAAAGAGGGGCTGCTGTGTCAGCCGCCGGTGAGGCATTGCATATATTTCCGGCCAGCGTTCCCCGGTTGCGGATTGAATAGCTGCCTACGCTGTGTGCTCCCTGGGCCAGAATGGGTATATTTTTCAAAATCGGTTCATAAGCAGCAATTTCATTAAGGATCACTGCCGCACCGACGGTAATCCCTTTTTCATCTTCCCGGAGGATTTTTAGCTCTTCCAGATCCTTCAGGTCAACCAGCAGGCGGGCGGTAAATTTGCCCCCTCTCATTCCAACCATAAGATCGGTACCCCCGGCCAGTGGATAAGCCTGTTCTCTACTGCTCAGAAGATCGAAGGCCTGTTTTAAATCAGTGCACTTAACATACTCGTATGACGGCATTTCTCCGGTTCACCTCCATTTAAAGATTTCACAGGAATCAAAACATTTCACAGCCATTTTATTTGGCCAGTTCTTTTAATGCTTCAACAAACATTTCCATCGGCGGTTTAACAATTCCTGCTCCCACCTGTCCGATACCCGCTTCCTTATGGGCAATACCGGTATTGATCCGTGGGACGATGTTCTTTTCAACCACCTTGCGAATATCAATCCCGGTCGGCGTTCCCCTGAAATCCATAGCCGGAATATTAAAATTATTGTTCTCGGCAACAGTTATTTCGTACATTTCATTGGTCGCATCGAAAGCATCCGCCGGTTTTCCACCAATAAAATTAACTATAGCCGGCGCTGCCGCCATGGCAAATCCACCGATGCCCACTGTTTCAGTGATCACACTGTCGCCAATATCCGGGTTGGCATCCGATGCTTTAAATCCGGAGAAGTAAAGACCGTCTGGAACATTTGCCGGGGCTGTAAACCACTTGTCTCCCGTGCTGCTTACCCTGATCCCAAAATCAGTACCGTTCCGTGCCATTGTTGTTACCAGGGTAGAATTTTCCACGCCATGCGCCGCCAGGGCCATGCTCTTACAGGCAGCCATAATTGCGTTAAGCGAGGTCAGATCGTTGCTGTGCATAAAAGCAAGCACTTCCGCCGCCGCAGTGGCTTTACCGCCTTTAAAATATTCATTAACATTGGATAGATCAAGACGCGGCGCGTCATATTCGGTTTTCCTACCCCATTCTGTCTCAGCGACAAAGGGAGCAATGGTCCTGATAAAAAGAGATGTAGTAGCCCGGTTGCGGTTGTGCCCGTCATCACCCATATGCAGGGCCTGGGCGATGATCGACTTGATATCCATTCCTCCAGCCAGGTGAACCGCTTCCTTAATTACGGGGGCATAAACCTCATCCAACCAGCGCAGTCGTTTCAGCACTTCATCGTCGAAGGCACCGTAACGAAGCACCTTGCCATATCCTTCGTTCATATTGGAATATGTATAGCCGCCCCATTCCTTGTCTTCAATGATAAACACCATCTGGGATGGGGTAATAACCCCGGCCATCGGCCCAACGGAATTGTAATGGTGGCAGGGCGCAAATTCTATTTCACCGGAGGAGGCCAGTTTCTCTGCCTCTTCGGCATTTTTCGCCTTACCCTCATAAATGAGGCCGCCCATGATCGCTCCTTTCAACGGCCCGCTCATCCTTTCCCAGGTTATTGGCGGCCCGGCGTGCAGGAACAGGTTGTCTTTAATCCCCGGGATAACATCCCTGGCCCGGCCGATATCCACCCATACCGGCCTGGACTTCATCATCCTTTCAACTGCTTCCTTGTTCGCCTGATCAATTTTACTCATTCTTCCGTCCACCTCCAGAATTATTTTAATTTATCGAGCAAACTGAGGATATCTTCATCTCCCATCGCCGGCGGCTGCCAGCGAACGTGGATTACTTTTGTTCCTCTTTCCTTCAGCGTTTCCGCAAAACCTTCCAGTCCCATATTGATAACCTTTAATTCAGAATCGAAAAGATTGTTCATAATCGGTATACCTCCGACTGAAAATAATTATTCCGGTACTTTAAAAAACTGGTTCCCGGTTGAAATAGTTGTTTTATGAAGAGAGAAGTCTGACAACAAAAGAAACAGCATCAGTATTGCTTGGAAAAACCAGAACATTTGCCTTTTTTAGCTTTTCAATCTGGTCATCGCGTTTTTGGATGTCTTCATCGGTGCCACAAACTGTTGTTACAAAAACAATTTGCCTCTTTTCTTTCTCCACAGCTTCCCTGGCTTCCCTTATCGCTTCAATTACCGAACCGGCCGGATCGGGGTGGGCATTATATCCCAGAACCAGGTCTAACATAATAACCGCCGTCTCCGGATCTTTGGCCTCTTCTACTATTCGTGTATTTCGCAGGCCCGGGTCGATCATTGGATGGAGACGCCCCTGGGTAAACTCATCTTCTCCATAATCAATAACCGTGTTTTCCCTGCTTTTATAAACGTCCTCAATATTTTCAACACCCTTAAATGCGAGGTTTGTGTAGATCTTACCCTTCATATTTTCCATCAGCAACAGTGCTTCATAAGCCAGGGTCCCTCCTGAATAAAGAGCACGCAGATAGCGCTGATTTTGGTTCAGGTTATTTTTTGCCTCTTTCAGCAAACCATCTTCAACAGAAACAATCTCTGCGCTTTCGCGTACTTCCCTTCCCCCGGCCAGTTTAACCGCCAATTGAGCGGCCTCTTTGAGAGTTAATGCCGGTTTACAGCCGGCTGCTTTAATCTTTGCCGGGTCTCCACCCAGGAAGGTTACGACAACTGGTTTATCTATTTTTCCGGCCACATCCAGCACTTTTTCAAGGACTTCTTCATCGGGTGGTTTCGATATAATGACGATAACTTTCGTATCATTATCTTCCGCCAGCAGCTCCAGTCCCTGGATCATGGTTATCCCACCGACTTCCGCTTTTACATCTCGTCCGCCGGTACCAATGCCCTGGCTGATTCCTTCATCGTAATTATGGATAAGGGTAGATACTTCCTGGAGACCTGTGCCTGCTGCGGCAACAATACCGATACTGCCCCGGCGCACTTCATTTGCAAAAGCCAGCGGTACTCCGTTTATGATCGCCGTCCCACAGTCCGGTCCCATAACCAGAAGCCCTTTTCCCTGCGCCTTTTTCTTCAAAGAAACTTCCGCTTCCAGGGGCACATTGTCGCTGAAAATCATGAGATGAAGACCCTTATCTAAAATCTGATTCGCTTCCCTTTCCACATATCGTCCCGGTATCGAAAGCAGCGCAAGATTGGCATCAGGCATATATTTATATGCTGTTTCAAAAGTACGTGGAACAAATTCGCTCTGCAGATTATCTCTTTCCGCTTCTTTGTTCAATTCTTCGAGTGCTTTCTGGATCGCTTTATCAGCTTTCTCATCATCTTCCGCTTCAACAGCAATAATCAGATCGTTGGCACCTGCTTCTTTTTCAATCTCTTCGCTCCAAAGCCCACCTGAACGCAAAAATTTCTTGTTATGATCAGTGCCAATTATTACTTCTGCCTCGATTACACCCTCGAAATTTCTTACATTATTGGATACACGCATCAGGTAGACTGAATCACGGAAAGTATTTTTGGCAATATAACTTTTAAGAGCCAATTTTTAACCTCCTTTGCCCGGTTCTGGTTTAGCAGGATGTTTATAATGTGCCAATTAGATACTGAGCAGATATTTGAATGATTTTATTAAATATATATTTCTAAAAATTAAACATAAATGGACAATATCCTTTAGAAAAGAGCACCAAATTAATATTTTCTCTTTGTGATTATATGACAATCAAATTGACATTGTACACCTTCGTTTGATATTATTATGTTTAACGGTAGTCGAAAGGGTGTCACCGATGCAAAAACAGTATGGAATTACGGTGAAAGAAGCTCTTTCCCTGAACATTGTCAACAGCCTCAAGATAGTAGGCGGGCACAAAGGTCTTGACCGCGTTATCAAGCTGGTTAATGTGATCGAAGTTCCCGATATAATGGACTGGCTGATTGACGGTGAATTTTTACTGACAACAGGCTATTCTTTCCGTGAATATCCTGAACAGATGAAAACTCTTATTCCCCGAATGAGCGAAAGCAACAGCGCCGCCCTGGCTATAAAAACCAAACGCTACATGAACGAAATTCCGGTTGAAATAATCTCCAGCGCAAATCATTTCAGTATTCCCCTGCTGGAAGTACCCTACGATCTTTCTTTTTCAGAAATAATAGCACCCATCCTGGGAGTAGTTTTTAATAAGCAGAACAAGATCCTTCAGAAACTGGAACAGGGCCACAAAAATCTGATGGATCTAGCTCTTAACGGAAGCCCCCTCGAAGAGCTGTGCAAGGAAACAGGAAAATTAATTTCCAACCCCGTGGCAATCATGGACCGCGAAGGCAAACTTATCGTCAATAAAGAATGTCCCGACCAGTACAAGTTTGAACTCTTCTTTTCCGACCAAAGCGTGGAAATAAAAAAAGAAAAATTGCGAATCGGCAATATCAAGGAAGTCAAATATTCACTTGAATATACGTCCGATACTGACAAGCCGCTGACCATCAAGGCCATCCGTATCCCCATCATCGCCGACAAATATCAATACGGCCACATGGTAGCCATAGTTAATAATCCCATCTCTGAACCCGATATTCTGCTGATAGAAAGAGCGGCGACCATTGCTGCTCTGGAGTTTACCAAGCGGAAAGCTATTTTTGAAATAGAAAAAAGCTATTGCAATGACTTCCTTGAGATACTGCTCTCCGGCGATTTTGAAAATATCAGTGAAATTATTGACCGGGGTAAAATTTTTAATATTGATCTTAAACTGCCGACCGCGGTCCTGATCATTAATGAAAACAGTTTTAATGAAATAAAAGAGATTAACCGCTATATAGACATTGAAGGTCCTCATACCAAGGAAGATCTTCTGCGGGCAATCAACGGTTTTTTAAAAAAACAGAAGGGCCTGAACCTGCTTGCAGGCATCAAAGGTAATAATATTGTCGTGGTCACCAATACATCTGCCGACAATACTGCTGCCACTCTGAAAGAAATAGTGGCCACTCTAATCCAACTTATGGATGAGTCTGCCGGCTCTACGATGCAGATTAAAGTCGGCGTCGGCAGGGCATATCCGGATATCCGTTCCATCAACCGAAGCTACGAAGAGGCTCGTGAAGCTTTAAAAATCTCTCAACTTTCCGACGAAGCAGGTGTTGTTTTTTTCGACAACCTCGGTTTTTACAAAATTTTAAGTGAAAAAAACCGTAGCGAGCTGGAACAGTTTGTCGATGAATTGCTAAAACCTGTTTTTGAATATGATCACCGCAAAAAGGGTGAACTGATTAAAACTCTGCAAACCTATTTTGAAACAAACCGCAATCTCAAACTGACCTCCTGCAGGCTTTATACCCATTACAATACCGTTCTCTACCGCATAAAAAAAATAGAGGAGCTTACCGGCATCAGCTTTGATAATCCTGAAAATGCTCTTAATCTGGAAATAGCAATCAATATTCTAAAACTATTCCACAACAACAGCGTTTCTTAAATAGCCGTATCTCCTTTAACCTTGAGACAGTTCAAACCATTTAAAAAGGGCGGATGATATTCCGCCCTTTTTAACGCATGATTTTATGTTATCACTGTCTGTTTATTCTTTTTCCGGTGGGAAATCGTTGGGTTTAACATCCACCTTCTGTTCCCCAAACATATGCAAACCGCGTTCTTCTTTGGTTCCCGGGATTATATTATCCAGGATTAAGCCCAGGATAGCAGCAACAGCCATACCCGTTGAACCGATTGATACTACGATATTCGAAAGCCATTCCGGTTGAAATACTACTTCGGCGGTCTGGAAATAGTAAGGAACGCTCAAGCCCATGAAGAGAATAAAACCCATAATCATCTGGTTGCGCATCGAACTTAAGTCGGCCTTGGCCGAGTTACTGATACCAATGGAAGCAATCATTCCGAAAAGCAGGCAGTACAAACCGCCGACAATTGGCATGGGAATGGTCGCTATAACTCCGCCAACCTTTCCGATTATACCGAGGACAAGCAGGATCACAACGGCAATGTTCACCACGTAGCGGCTGGCCACTTTGGTAAGACCGACCAGGCCGATGTTTTCGGTGTAACTTGTGCTTGCAAAGCCACCAAAAAGGCCGGTAAAGAAGCAACCCACACCTTCCATACCGATACCGCGGCTGATCTGGCTGTCCTTTAGGGGAGGGGCCTCCGCAGCAGCATTAATGGCGTGGTAGTCGCCGTATGATTCGATCATTGAAGCCAGGTAACCTGCCAGGCCAATCAAGAAGAAGCCGAAATCAAATTTGGGGAAACCCCATGGTAAAATCCATCCACCTGAATCCCAGGGCAGGCGGATCCAGGCAGCAGCCCTGACCGCTTCAAAATCGACCGCTCCCATCAGTAATGCCACTATATAAGCCACTATTACTGCCAGTAAAATGGGGAACAGGGCAAAGAAAGGCTTTTTCGGCCCCAGGATAAGGGAAAAGACAAATCCGAGGACAATAACTGTTCCGGCCAGCCACCAGTTCCCTCCGGCCATTGGCGCTCCGGACTGGTAGAGGGCCAGACCAATCAGAGCAATAACAGGCCCGATAACAACGGGGCTAACAAACCTCTGTATTTTTCCGATCAGCCCGGTAAAGCCGATTACCATTTCAACAATTGCACCAAGGATAATGGCACCGCCGATGTACTGCATTGATACATTTGCTCCGGCAGCGATTGTCATACCAATAATTGCAAAGAAAGGTCCTAAGAATGAGAACGATACACCTTGAATAATCGGCAGGCGGGTTCCGTAGTTAACCTGAAAAAACGTTGCTACCCCGGAAGCCAGCATAACTGATGCCACCAGCAGGGCAGTCTGCTCCGGTGACATTTCCATAGCCGGAGCCAGAATCAGCGGAACGGAAACTGTAGCTCCGAACATGGTTAACACATGCTGAATACCCAGGAAAAGGGCCTTGGTAAAAGGCTTGGGTATTTCATCAAGTGTGTAAACCATTTTTCGTGTTTCAGCCATACCACAAATTCCTCCTTTTTATATTTTTAAATATTTGAATAATTAATTTATCTCCTGATCACCTCTTTCTCAAACCCCTAGCACTATAATTTTTCTTCGCCGGGGGAAAATTATTTATAGTCAAATTTATCCTGAATGTTTGCATTGAATTCTCTAGGTTCATAATTAATACAATTTTTGCAACCTTTATCGCAACTTCAGAAAAAATATTTTATTTAATCTATTTGTTAAATTCTATTCAAATAATAAAAACCCTTTAGTATTTTTAAATAAATTTTAAGCCATTTCTTTGTTTTCTTTATCCAAATATTTTTTTATAAATAAGAGAATGGCTAAAACAATATTGTAACCGGTGGAAAACCCAATTGAGGTAACCGCTTTCATTATTTTCTGTTCCGGTTTGCCCCTGCTAATAGAAAGTATAAAATTTCTCACCGGCTGTGGTGTAAACCCTCCCAGAGCCATTAGCAACATATGATGGCCCATCAGGTTAGTACTGAGGGCAATCTGCAAGAATTCCTTTTCAATCCGCTCGATAAAATCACGTTCATAATTAAAATAATGAAAAGCAACCAGGGCCCCGTGTATTAAATCATCGCCGTCCGGTGTCAAGCCGCGCCCCATTCCTACCAGGTTCCGGCAATTACTTAAGAATATTTTTTCGTCGCCTCTGGCAAGGGAATCCACAAGAGGGGGTAAACATTCCCTCATTTTTTTCCGGAATAAATTATCGGCATCCCCCTGCCCTGCCAGGACTGCGGCTTCGCAGGGTATCTCTTCTTCAGCCAGCATCTTCATATAAGCATTGACAGCCTTAAGGACAATTTCACAATTAATATATCTTAAGCGTTCGGGAGCAAATGACAGCGGCGTCCCTTCCCTCCAGCTGATAGAAAGCGATTCGCCATTATTTTTAAAAATTATATGACGCTTAGAAAATTTCCCTTTCGCCCCGTCCGCAAGTATTTTTTTAACCGAGATGAAATCTCTTTCTGAAAGACCGATCGATGCCGGCCCTTTTGCCGGTACCGAATCTCCGATGATCAGCATATTCTTCCAGGAAGCTGCTGAAAGGTTAACTACATGGTCGTGTATGGTAACTATTTCCAAATTATGGTTTTGGACGTAATCATACAGGTCGCAGGCGTGCCATATTGCCTTTATTACCGGTTTATCGATCTGTTTCACTCACCTTCAAATCAGACTATCCCCTTTTCCTGGAGCTCTTTGATCCGATCATCGGAATACCCCAGCTGGGCTAAGATCTCCCCGGTGTGCTGACCAAGCACGGGTGGCGGCAGGACGACCTCTCCCGGTGTCCTGGAAAGTTTTGTCGGCACACCAATTAGTTTTATATTTCCCGCAACCGGATGTTCTTTTTCAACCAGCATTTCTCTTGCCCTGATATGAGGATCTGTTAAAACCTTGTCCAGCGTCCTGATCCGCCCGCAGGGAACCCCGGCCTTCTCCATCAATGCTACCCATTCTTCGGTGGTCCTTTTTCTGGTAATTTTTTCGATGATCAGTTTCAACTCAGCCGGATGCTGGTTTCGGGCCTTCATATCGGCAAATCGCCGGTCTTCGTTGAGATCCTCGCGCCCGAGAGCCCGGACAAAATTTCCCCACAGTCTCTGGTTGCCTACGGCTAAAATAACATAACCGTCTGCTGTTTCAAAACTTTCATAGGGAGTAATCATCGGGTGGCGGTTGCCTACGCGCTGCGGCGCTTCTTCAGTGGCCAGGTAGTACCCGGCCTGGTATGTAAGGATAGCAATGATTGAATCCATCAGGGAAACATCAATAAATTGTCCCTCTCCCGTTTTTTCATGAACCAGGAGAGCAAGAAGAATCCCTTCCACGGCATGGAATCCGCCGAGAATATCGGCTATGGCCACACCAACTCGCTGCGGCGGGCCATCTGGAAAACCGGTTATGCTCATTAATCCCGCTTCCCCCTGAATCATTACATCGAAACTCGGTTTTTCACGGTAGGGGCTGTTGTGGCCGTATCCGGTGATGGAGCAATAAATAATGTCATCTTTAATTTTTTTGACATCTTCGTAAGAAAGCCCCATCTTTTCAGTAATACCCATCCTGAAGTTTTCCACGATGACGTCGGCACCGGCAATTAACTGGTGTATTATCTCTAGCCCTTCTTTTTCCCGCATATTTACAGTGATGCTCTTCTTATTCCGATTGAATGACAGATAATACGCCGATTCTCCGTTTATAAATGGTGGACCGAGGGCTCTTGAATCGTCTCCACGGCCGGGGGTTTCCACTTTTATTACTTCGGCACCCATGTCTCCCAGTTTCATGGTGCAGTAAGGCCCGGCAATGAAGCGGCTAAGATCGACTACCTTAATTCCCGACAGCGGTTTCTGCATCTCGCTAAATCCTCCTTTTCTTGAGCAGTTTAATTCGACAGAATCTTATTCATTCCTGCCTTTTTCTTAACTATCTGTCACTAAATATTAATCAACTGCCAAAAAATGCGGCAGCGCTCACGATAAAATGCCACCTTCTACCGTGTGCTTGCTTTGCATCCAAGT
>JAGYMW010000033.1 GCA_018400435.1 Bacillota bacterium
CCCACGGGCTTGTTCCAGAGAGAGTTGAGCCAATGCTCCCGGCAAGCAGAGTCAAAAAAATCATGGCCCGCAGGCAGTAATGATACCGAAGGACAAATCAGAATAATAAAGATGGAGCCTGCCTCTTGAAGGGCTCCATCTTTTATATTTTATTTCATACTTAATAGTATAAGGGTGTTTTACTGAAGATTTTAAGGTAGTATGAATTGTGTCAAGAACGATATCATGGTAAATTTATAACAGGTAAAATCATTTTACGACCTGCAGAATGGAGGAATCAGGAAGCCATGGCCCAAAATTCTGTTAAAATCGGGATAATAATGCTAATTGCCTGGGTCATTCCCCTGTTCGGTTTTCTCCTGGCCGGCATCGGTTTAGTTTTGGCCATAGTAGCCTGTTCTGCTGAAAAAACCGCCATGGCCAGGGCCGGTTTGTTTCTTAATGCCCTGGGTATAGCGCTTTCGGCTCTCTATATTGCTGTCGTTATTTCTCTTTTATCTTCAGAGTTACTGGAACTGCTCATACCTGCTCCCTGAAATTAAGGGTAGTATTTAGCTAGAATTGATCCATATCATTCAAGCAAGGTAAATTGTTAAGGGAGCTTGTTAAAGTGAAATAAGGTGTGGCTTAGCCAGCAAGATGGCTGTTATATCGTGCATATTACTTATTTTACCAACCTTATGATGATCCTTAAGCTTGTAGTAGTCCAGGCATGTGCCGCAGGAAAGAATGGTTGCTCCATTATTTTGCAGTACAGTCAGTTCCTCGATAACAGGCGATCCCGTAGCAGTCAGTTTAACGCCTGCATTGATTAAAATGATCGTTGCAGGGGGATTTTCCTGCCCGGACAGGGCATGGATGAAGTTGTACATCAGGATTTTCCCCAGTTCATCGTTTCCTCTGCCCAGTTTGTCATTGCTGATGAAAAGAACTGTTTCTTCCTGACAGTCAACTGCTTTTATTTTACTTTCAGGCATGATTACTGTTTTCCCCTTCATTTGTCGTTCAGATCCCGGTCAGCGTGGCAATTTCTTTTAAGGCCTTAATAAAATAATCAATATCGTCGGTTTTGGTAAATATTCCCGGACTGATGCGGACTGTTCCGGCAGGAAAGGTCCCGATAGTTCGATGTGCATAAGGAGCGCAGTGCAGGCCGGTTCTGCAGAAAATGCCATATCTGTTTTCAAGGATGTGCCCTAAGCTTCCACAGTCGGTATCCCCGAGGTTGAAGGAGACAACGCATGTGCAGCGATCTGTTTCGGGCGGGCCGAATACGGTGATACCCTTAATATCCAGGAGCCGCTCGTAAAGATAGGCGCGAATCTTTTTTTCTTGATCATGGATATTGTCGAGACCTCTGTCTTCAATGTAATCGATGCCTGCGAGCAGACCGGCCAAACCGGTGCTATTCAAAGTACCTGCTTCCAGCCTCTCAGGCATGTTTTCAGGTTGAAGGTCAAGCTCGGACTGACTGCCTGTTCCGCCTTCACGTAGCGGTTTCAGGTCCAGGCCGGGTCGCACATAGAGACCTCCGGTTCCGGTGGGGCCGAGCAGGCTCTTGTGTCCTGTAAAAGCGAGCAAATCGATATCATCAGCCTGTATATCAATTTTGATGCAGCCTGCACTCTGGGCGGTGTCAACAAGTGCCGGCACTCCCCTTTGATGCGCTGATTCAATCATTCTTTTTATAGGAACGATGGTCCCGACGACATTTGAAGCATGATTGATGATCAAAAGCCTGGTAGAGGGGCGATAAGCATTTTCCAAAAAAACGAGGTCCGGATCACCTTCATCTGAACAGGGGATCATGGTAGTTTCGATTATACCTTCAGTTTTTAATCTCGTTAGCGGACGGAGTACGGCATTATGTTCCATGGCGGTATATAAAACATGATCGCCTTTTTCCAGCAGCCCTTTAATGGCCATATTAAGGGCATCGGTGGCATTAAGAGTAAAGGCTATCCTGGCGGGGTCGGCTATGTTAAAAAAATCGGCTGTTTTTTCCCTGACCCTGTAGATGAGGCGGTCGGCGGCAAGGGTTCGGGTATGGCCGGAACGGCCGGGATTGCCGAAAGCACTGCGCATATGGATTTCCGCTGAATGATATACCGTTTCCGGTTTTGGCCAGGAAGTGGCGGCATTATCGAAGTATATGTTGTTTTTGTTACCGGTCATTATAAAGTCCTCTTTTCATTCAAGATAATTTTTCCACTGAAAGGGCCCGCAGTTTCGCTTCTTTAACCCTGTACAAACCTTCGATTTCGATATTTTTGTCCCCCAGGAAGTTTCCGAGGGCTGTTATATCCTGGCAGGTGCATTGCAGTGCTGAGCCGCAGCTGGAACTGATACTGCGGGGAACCGGGACCATTTTATAAGCATATCGTTTTTTCTCCAAAAGTTTTTCAGCACGGATAGCCTGGTGAATACTGGAAAAGGTTATGTAGCAGTTCTGTCCCACAGGTTCACCCTCAGCACAATGTTCTTTAAACTACATGACAACTGCTGTTATTATACATAAATATTGGCTACGATGGAATAAAGAATATTTATGAAGCTTAATTTTGCTATTAATGATTTCTATATGGAAGTTTTTAAAAGGAAGCAGAGTTTTTGATCAATTTAATTCCGCACCCCGTGATGCTGAAAAAGAAGACCTTGTTTGGCTGATTGCGGGTGGACTTGAAGATCTTTAAAACGTATAATGGAAAAAATGGCCGAAAGGAAGACACTGGATGGATTTTGATCAGCTTAGAGCTTTTATAAATGTCGTGTCCCTGAAAAGCTTTTCCGGGGCGGCCGATAAGTTATATATAAGTCAGCCTTCAGTAAGCATGCGCATAAAAACCCTGGAGCAGGAACTGGGTTTGGCTCTTTTTGACCGTTCGAAAGCGCGTGAACCGGTTTTAACGGAATTCGGCCAGCTCTTCCTCGATTATGCTCAAGCGGTCATTAACCTGGAAGATGAATTTAAAAACAAACTTTCCACCCGGAATGAAGAGGCTATTGGTATGATTCGTGTCGGTGCCAGCACTGTTCCAGGTACTTATCTTCTTCCATCTATACTGGCCGGTTTTAAGAAAAGCTGCCCTGCTGTCGAATTTAAAATAAATATTCTTGATACTGGTGCTGTGCTGGAAGGAATTCAGAACTACGATTACGAACTCGGTTTTGTCGGTTCGCGCAAAGAGAACGGAAAAATTGATTATTTACCTCTTGTTGAAGATGAACTGGTTCTCTGCACTCCCAGAGGATTATTCAACAATGATGCCTATAAAGAAAGCGGTATTCCACTTGATAATATTCTTTCCGGGAACCTGCTGATGCGGGAGCAGGGATCGGCCACCAGGCAGTTCTGGGAAAAGCTGCTGGCGGAAAAGGAACTGCATCTGGATGATTTTTTCAGCATTACCTACTTTAACAGTCTGGAAGGGATTAAACAGGCAGTAATGGCAGGCCTTGGGATCAGCGTTTTGTCAAAAATGTCAGTTGCCGATGCGGCTGATATTGGCAGAATTGATCTTTACCGGATCAGGGACATGGACATGCGTCGGTTGCTCTATCTTGTCTGTCATCGCCGCCGCGTTCACAGCCTGGCAGTGCGCCTGTTCAGGGATTACATCGTGGATCAATATGGCCTTGAAGATTAAGAGCAGGATTGAGGCACCTTTTATTTTTCGCCGGATCAATTTATAATAGAATAAGCAGGTCGCAGACACCCTGCTTAATAAAAAACAAGGGACAGTGGACATGGGATTTCCAAGAAAAAAACGCTTTTCCTACTGGACCAGGGCGGCGATGATTGCAGCGATTTATGCCTTGATGACAGTAATATTTGCTCCCATCAGTTACGGTATGATCCAGGTTCGCATATCGGAGATGCTAATGGTATTGCCATTTTTTACCGGAGCAGCTGTGCCGGGGCTATTCGTCGGTTGCCTGATTGCTAATATTTATGGCGGATATGGAATAATTGATATTGTATTTGGCAGTATGGCCACCCTGATCTCGGCTTACCTGGTGACAAAAATAAAACATCGCTGGCTTGTTCCGCTACCGCCGGTGGTTATAAATGCACTGATCGTGGGAGCGGTGCTGCACAGCGTTCTGGGGCTACCATTTTATCTTACTGTGGCATGGGTGGGAGCGGGGCAGGTTATCGCCTGTTATGGTCTGGGTTTGCCCCTGCTCATGATTCTGGAAAAAAGACAGGATATTTTCAGCTAGTGATTTTTAATGAGAATAGCTGGGAACGGCAGCTTTGGCTTGCTATCGGGTGATTTCAGAAAATTGAATTGGTAATTTTAGCATCGAATACTAGTTGATCATAAAAGGAGGAATGTCGATGTCAGGACATTCAAAATGGGCGAACACCAAGCATCGCAAAGCGAGAGCGGATGCCCAGAAAGGTAAAATATTTACAAAAATTGCTAGGGAGATTACAGTGGCTGCCCGGGAAGGCGGCGATGATCTGGATGCCAATTTTCGCCTGAGGTTGGTTGTGCAAAAAGCTCGCGATAACAACATGCCCGGTGATAATATCCAACGGGCGATCCAGAAAGGAATCGGCGGCGGAGAAGGAACCAGTTTTGAACAAGCCAGTTATGAAGGTTATGCTGCCGGTGGGGTGGCCGTGCTTCTTGACATTATGACTGACAACCGCAACCGGACCGTGGCAGAAATACGTCATATCTTCTCTCGACATGGCGGAAGCCTTGGCGAATCGGGCTGTGTAGCCTGGATGTTCAAGCGTAAGGGCTTGATTACCATTAATAAAGAAGATCTGCAGATAGGCGAAGATGATCTAATGCTGGTTGCCATTGAAGCGGGAGCCGAAGATCTAAGGCAGGAGGATGATGAAACTTACAGCATTATCACCGAGCTGGATAATTTCGAAGCGGTAAAGCAGAAGTTGCAGGAGAAAGGCATAAAAATTGCTTCATCCGACATAACGATGCTGCCCAACAATTTTATCGAGATTACCGAGCCGGAAGAAGCAGATCGAATTATCAGGTTGATGGAAGCTCTGGATGAACACGAAGATGTCCAGAATGTTTATGCCAATTTTGATATTCCCGAAGAACTGTTGGCCTGATAGGCAAAAGGCCCGGGTAAAGGTGGAGAGACTGCATGCGTGTCCTGGGAATCGATCCGGGTGTGGCGATAACAGGTTATAGTATTATCGAAGAAAATGAAAATAATTTCCTCTTGATTGCTTCCGGATGTATCAGAACTGCCAAAGAAACACCTCCTGCTCTAAGACTAAAGGCAATCCACCTGAAGGTTGTTGAGCTCATAGATGAATACAAACCGTTGGCCATGGCGGTAGAAAAAATATTTTTCAGTAAAAATGTGCGTACTGCTTTTCAGGTTGGAGAAGCACGTGGAGTGGTAATTCTCGCTGCAGCCCGGTTTGATCTTGAGCTTCATGAATATACCCCGTTGCAAATAAAGCAGGCTGTTGCCGGTTACGGTAAGGCCGACAAGGCCCAGGTTCAGAAAATGGTGCAGATGTTGCTCAGACTACCGAAGCCGCCGGCCGTTGATGATGAAGCGGATGCCATGGCGGCATCGCTTTGCCACCTGCAGAACCGGCGCTACCAGGAAGCAGTAAAGGGAGGACGGCCTTAAATGATAGATTTTCTGAGAGGAGAACTTGCTGCAGCTGCCCCGGGGAAAGCGGTTGTCAATATCGGCGGAATTGCTTTTTCTCTGGAAATGCCGCCGGCTCAGGATGATCTCTCTTCAAAGGTGGGACAGGAGATTACCATTTATACCCGCCTGATTATCAGGGAAGATGAACTTCAGCTTTACGGTTTCAGGGGAGAGGAAGAGAGGAAGCTTTTCAACCTGATTATCGGGGTAAGCGGCTTTGGGCCGCGCCTGGCTCTGTCCCTGCTTGGCATATTTAGCGTTTCCCAGTTTTATATTGCTGTCCTGGAAGAAAATATTGCCCAGCTCTGCCGCGCTCCCGGGATCGGCCGCAAAGCGGCGCAACGACTGATTCTCGAGCTGAAAGAAAAATTACCGAAAGCCCTCTCGGTAACGGAGCTTTCCGCCGGGCAACCGGCGAAAGGGGCGGTTTCGACAATTGATGAAATAACTGATGCTCTCTGTGCTCTTGGTTATTCGGGAGCAGAAGCGGCTGTTGCTGTTCACAGAGCGGTAGAAGAGGACGAGGAAGCCTCCAGCGAAGAACTATTGAAGAAGGCTTTAAAAAGCATGGCCCGTGATTAAGGCAAAACTGCCGGGAAGGACGGGGAAAATAATAAAATGGGCGAGGATAGAATTGTATCTGCGCAGCGCCAGGCTGAAGACGATCCGCAGCTGGAAATAGGCCTGAGGCCGCGTTCCCTGGATGAATACATAGGCCAGGAAAAGATCAAGGAAAAACTTACCATCTACATAAAAGCAGCCCTGGACCGCAGGGAAGCGCTCGATCATGTTCTTCTTTATGGACCGCCCGGTCTTGGTAAGACAACCCTGGCTCATATTATAGCCTGGGAAATGGGGGTTAGTATCAGAATTACCGCCGGGCCGGCCATTGAAAGACCGGGCGATCTGGCCGCTATCCTTACTAACCTTGGTCCTGGCGATGTTTTATTTATTGATGAAATACACCGCCTGAGCAGGTCAGTGGAAGAGATCTTGTACCCGGCCATGGAAGATCATGCTCTCGATATTATCATCGGTAAGGGGCCGGGAGCCCGTTCCCTGCGCCTCGACCTGCCCCCCTTTACCCTGATCGGGGCAACCGTGCGTGCCGGACTCCTGACATCCCCACTGCGTGATCGCTTCGGAGTGGTCGATCGATTGGAATTTTATGCCCCGGGAGAGCTGGAACAGATAATCATCCGCTCTGCCGGTATATTAAATATTAAGGCTGATCCGGAGGGTGCGGCCATTATTGCACGGGCTTCCCGTGGTACGCCACGGGTGGCCAATCGTCTGCTCAAGAGAGTGCGCGATTATGCCCAGGTTAAAGCGGATAATGTGATTACGGCAACTGTGGCTGAAGAAGCTTTGCAGATGCTGCAGCTTGATCAGCTTGGCCTTGATGAAATTGACAGGAGATTGCTGATAGCTCTGGTGGAAAAATTTGAAGGTGGGCCGGTGGGATTGGATACCCTGGCCGCCTGTATAAGTGAGGAGCCGGAAACTCTGGAGGATGTTTATGAGCCTTACCTGATGCAGCTGGGATTGCTAAAAAGGACTGCCCGCGGGAGAATGGTTACCGGTGAGGTATATACGTACCTGAATCTCAAGCCGGACGTAACTAACCAGCAAAAACTCTGGTAGCACCCAGCTGCATGCTGTAGCTAAGGCTGGTGATCAATTTACGGCACCGGTTACAGTAATTAAATGAATATGACAGAGGAAAGTGGTATTGATGCCCGCAATGGAACATCTTGCGAGAATACTGCTCATCGGTGGTGGTGTGATTGCCTCCCTGGGTCTGCTACTTTTACTGCTCAGCCGGCTCGGACTGGGACGGCTGCCCGGTGATATTTTTATTCAAAGGGAAAATTTAACTTTTTATTTTCCTCTGGCAACGATGATTCTTTTGAGCATAGTTCTCACTTTGCTGCTAAATCTTTTACGGCGTTGAACCGCTTGATAGTGTTACGGATTAAAAGCCGCTTATAAACAGGCTGATTGAAAAAGCAGCGCAAGATATAATCAAATAATAACCGGAGAGGATATACGGCTGCGAGAAAACGATTATAAGGTATTTCCTTCCTCAGAAAAAGGTGTCCCGTGGTAGAATACAAACTCAGCGATTATGACTATCATTTGCCGATTGAACTGATTGCCCAGGAGCCGCTGGCAGAAAGAGATAAATCGCGGATGATGATTCTGGAAAAAAAAACAGGGAAAATAACAAATTCCATCTTCAATAGAATTCCCACTTATTTGAAACAGGGCGATTTACTGGTTTTAAACGATACGAAAGTACTTCCGGTGCGCCTGCTGGGACGAATACCGGGAAAAGATACTGCGGTTGAAATACTTCTTCTTCACCGGTGTGGAGATGAAAGATGGATAGCCATGGTCAGACCGGGTCGCAAGCTGAAGCCGGGAGTAAAAGTATCTCTTGAAGAAGGCGTAACCGCCCTGATCGAAGACTATGCCGATAAAGGGCTGCGGGAGATCAGTTTTTCAGTCAGGGAGCCGATTGAAAAATTGCTTCCTCGTCTTGGTAGAGTGCCTCTCCCTCCATATATAAAAAAGGAACTGTCAGATCCCGATCAGTATCAGACCATTTTTGCCGCCAGGGAAGGATCGGCTGCGGCACCGACAGCCGGTTTTCATTTTACTGACAGGGTTTTCGCCGAGCTGGATCAAAAGGGTGTTGAAAAAGCTTTTATCACTTTGCACATCGGTCCGGGTACTTTCCAACCGGTCAAAGAAGACGATATTCGGGAGCATGTTATGCACAGGGAATATTACCAGCTACATAAAAGTACGGTTAACGCTCTTAACGCGGCCAGGGAAAGAGGAGGTCGTATTGTTGCTGTGGGGACCTCGGTTTGCCGGGTCCTGGAGACAGTAGCCGAAAGCAATGGATACTTCGCTGGAGAAGTGGACGGGTGGACTGATCTATATATCTATCCCGGGTATAAATTTCGCGCTGTTAACACCCTGCTGACAAATTTCCATCTGCCGCGTTCCACCCTGCTGATGCTGGTCAGCGCCTTCGCCGAAAGAAAAAATATTTTGCATGCTTATAGAGAAGCGGTCGTTGGGCAATACCGGTTTTTTAGCTTTGGCGATTGCATGCTTATTATTTGAAATGGAGCGGGACAGAGAAGAATCAGAAACTGTTGTCAGAGAAGCCCTGCTGCCGATTGACAGCCCCTCTTTCTTAAGATAAGCTAAGGAATGGATGATAAAATGGCTGTAAAATTTGCGTTGATAAAAAAATGTTCTGCGACTGCTGCTCGCAGTGGGCTCCTGGAGACAGGGCATAATGTTATAGAAACACCGGCATTTATGCCGGTGGGGACCCAGGGGACCGTTAAGGGATTAACCGTCGATGAACTGGAGCAGCTAGGAGCCGGTTTAATACTGGGCAACTGTTATCATCTTTTCTTACGGCCGGGAGTAGAAATAATAGCCCGCCACGGCGGGTTGCATTCTTTCATGAACTGGAAAGGTTCCATATTAACTGACAGTGGTGGTTTCCAGGTGTTCAGCCTCGGCGGTTTGCGAAAAGTTGAAGATGAGGGAGTGGAGTTTACTTCCTACATTGACGGGAGCAGGCATTATCTGACTCCCGAAAGAGCGGTACGGCTTCAGAATATGCTCGGATCCGATATTGCCATGGTCCTCGATCAGTGTTCGCCCTACCCGGCTGAATATGAACAGGTAAGCAAGGCGGTGGAACGGACCACCAGGTGGGCGGAAAGAAGCAAGCATGCTCACCTCCGTGAAGAACAGGCGCTTTTTGCCATTGTTCAGGGTGGGGTTTTTAAGGATCTGCGCCGTGCTTCCGCCGCGAGCCTGGTCGAAATAGGTTTTGGTGGTTATGCGATTGGCGGTTTAAGCGTTGGCGAACCGAAAGATTTAATGTATGAAACATTGAGCTGGACGGTGGATGAACTGCCTCCAGATCAAGTACGCTACCTGATGGGTGTTGGTTCCCCGGATGCCCTGCTTGAAGGAGTGCGTTGGGGAATAGATATATTTGACTGTGTTTTGCCGACCCGCATAGCCCGTAATGGCCGGGTAATGACTGACAAGGGTTACCTGCAGATTCGCAACAGTGTTTATGCGACGGATCTTTCTCCGCTGGATGAAAATTGCGATTGCCCCGTCTGCAGGAATTACAGTCGGGCATATATAAGGCACCTGCTGAATGCAAAAGAAATACTGGGCCTGCGCCTGACTACCTATCACAACTTGTATTACTTGAATCGGTTGATGCGGGAAATCAGGAAAGCTTTAAGTGAAAACCGATTTGACCGGTACTACCGGGAAGAGGGGCCAAAACTTAAATATTTATATGGAGGTGCTGATTAGTGAACCTGGAATCTTTAGGACCATTTATCCCGCTTATTTTGTTATTCGTCCTTTTCTATTTCCTGCTGATTCGTCCGCAGCAAAAACAGCAGAAAAAGAGGCAGGAAATGCTTAAGAGCCTTAATAAAGGCAATCGTATTGTTACAATAGGTGGTATTCACGGCGTAATCAAGGAGATCGACGATACGACGATCTCGCTGCGGGTTGCTGATAATCTCAATTTAAAGTTCGCCCGGACGTCAGTGGATCGCGTAATTGAAGACGAGAACGAATAAACATACTATTTAAACGAACAGGCCGTCGTGGAAAACCAGTCAAAGTTTAAAAGCACTCCTTGCTGACACCAGGCCGGTGTTGGGTAGGGAGTGTTTTTTTATGACCGGCAACGTAATGATGACCTTATACACCACTTAGACTGTAATGCAACAGGTACTCAAATAGAAAAAAGAGGAAGGGGGTTTAGTGGTGGACTTAATAACCCTCGGCTGGGAGAAAAAGATCAAGGAAGAAGGACCGCTGGCCCGGCGCATGCGACCGGAAAACCTCTCTCACTTTGTCGGCCAGGGAAAAATAATCGGCCCCGGTAAGCCGCTGCAGAAAATTATTGAATCTGATCACCTGGTTTCCCTTCTCTTTTACGGGCCTCCGGGAACAGGAAAAACTAGCCTGGCAAAAGTTATTGCATCGGTCACAAAAGCTGATTTTGTCCAGGTAAATGCCATAGCGGCTGGAGTCAAAGAAGTGAGGTCAGTGATTGATGAAGCACGGGACAACTGGTCACTGCACGATAAACGGACAATTTTGTTCATCGACGAAATACACCGTTTTAACAAAGCGCAGCAGGATGTTCTCCTGGCAGCGGTGGAGCAGGGAACAGTTATCTTCATCGGCGCTACCACCGAAAATCCCTTTTTTTATCTGACGGCGCCTCTGCTTTCGAGGCTGAGGCTTTTCCCTTTTGAACCTTTGCAGAAAAGTGAAATTGTTGCCCTGATGAAAGAAGCGCTTGTCGATTCTGACCGTGGGCTGGGTAAGATCAAGATCATAATAGATCCCGAAGCACTGGATTATTTTGCCGATAAGGCTAACGGTGATGCCCGGGCTGCTCTAAATGCCCTTGAAATGGCAGCCTTGATTGGTGAAGGAGAAGAAGATTCGATCACAATTACGGCCGATACAGCTGCCAAAGCTATGCAGAAACGTTTGCTCAGGTATGATCGAGACTGTGACAGCCACTTTGACATGGCTTCAGCCTTCATCAAGTCGATACGAGGCAGTGATCCCGATGCAGCTCTCTACTGGATGGCCCGTATGCTCAAGGGAGGGGAAGATCCGCTTTTTATTGCCCGCCGGTTGATCATCAGCGCTTCGGAGGATATAGGCAATGCCGATCCGCATGCCCTGCCCCTTGCTGTTGCCGCTGCCCAGGCTGTCCAGATGATAGGACTGCCGGAAGGAAGAATTCCTTTGGCCCAGGCTGCCGCATATCTGGCCTCGGTTCCCAAGAGCAACGCTGCTTACCTGGCCCTTGAAGAAGCTATGAAAATGGTAGAGGAAGAGGAAAACAGGTCGGTCCCCGATCACCTGAAAGACAGCAGTTACAAAAGCGCAAAAAAAATGGGACACGTGGTGGATTATCGCTATCCCCATGATTATCCGGAACATTACACAGCACAGGAATATCTGCCTCCAGCCCTGGTGGGCAAACATTTTTACCATCCCACTGCCCAGGGACGGGAGGGAGAGCTGCAGAGTTACCTGGAGAACATAAGCAAAACAGAGCGTGAACAAAAAGATCACCCACCGGAAGAGTGAAACGATGCCTGCCTCTAAAAATTACCTGATCCCGGAAAAAGTAGTGCGGAATCAGTTCAATGTTAAAAATTCTCGATTCATAGGCAGTCTTTTCCACGTTGAATCGGAGGAAGAAGTCCAGCAATACCTTGACAGTGTAGCTGCCGAATTTCCCGATGCAACACACCATGCCTATGCTTTCCGCATTGGAGCGGGAGGCGATATGATTGAGCGTGCTTCCGACGATCGCGAGCCGGCCGGGTCAGCCGGACCGCCCATGCTGCAGACCATGCAGGGTAATAAGGTCTCTGATGTCCTGATCATCGGAACACGTTATTTTGGCGGTATCAAGCTGGGGATAGGAGGTCTGACAAGGGCTTACAGGGAATGCGCCCGGGTTTGCCTTGAAAACACTGTCCTCAAGATCAGGGTGCCTGTTCAATCATACCGCCTGACAATTTCATACGAAGATTTCGGGGCAGTCAACAGGCTGCTTGAGTGTAAAAACGGGTTGATTCATAAAGTAGATTATGGTCGGGAAATTAATGTTGTAATTGAAATTCCAGCACGTTTGAGACGATCCTTTATTGATGGTTTTAAAACGGTTACCCGCGGTCGGGGCAAGTGGAAGAAGATATAGGAAGTAAAAGCGTTTTCAGCATTCCTTTTATTGACACGTCTTCTCGATAACAGATATAATTGCGGTAACCCAAAAGGGAGGTTAACCGATGCAGTCCAGCAAAATTCGCGAAATCTTTTTAGACTATTTCAGATCCAAAGATCACCTTGTCATGCCCAGCTTTTCACTCATACCGCAGAGTGATCCGACACTGCTTTTAATAGGCGCCGGCATGGCTCCCTTGAAACCCTATTTTACCGGTGAAAAAAAACCGCCGCATCCACGGGTGGCAACCTGTCAGAAATGCTTGCGCACACCCGATATCGATCGCGTTGGCCATACAGGCAGACATGCCACTTTTTTTGAGATGCTCGGTAATTTTTCTTTTGGTGATTATTTTAAAGAAGAGGCCATTTCCTGGGCCTGGGATCTGGTCTTGAATGGTTATCGCTTACCTGTGGATCGGCTCTGGGTTAGCATCTACGAAGAAGACGAAGAAGCTTATAAAATATGGAATGAAAGAATTGGAGTACCCACCGACCGGATTGTCAGACTGGGTAAAGAAGACAATTTTTGGGAAATTGGTCTCGGACCCTGCGGCCCCTGTTCCGAGATATATTATGATCTGGGTGAAGAAGTGGGATGCGCCCGTCCCGACTGTGCTGTTGGTTGTGATTGTGACCGTTTCCTGGAAATATGGAATCTTGTCTTTACCCAGTTTAACAGGGAACCGAACGGCGAGTTAACCGAGCTGGAACATAAAAATATCGATACCGGGGCCGGCCTGGAAAGAATGGCCATAGCCATGCAGGGAGTACATTCCATATATGAGACTGACCGTGTGAAACCTCTTTACAATCACTTCTCCAATCTTGCTGTTGCCGGTAAGCGCGAAGAAGAAGTTCCTCTGCGTATTGTCACCGAGCACAGCCGTGGGACTACATTTTTAATCTCCGATGGGGTGCTGCCGTCCAATGAGGGTAGGGGTTATGTTCTCCGCCGTCTCCTGCGGCGGGCGATCCGTTTCGGCAAACTCCTCGGTATTGAGGGCAGCTTTATGACCGATGCCGTTACCCTGGTCACAGACTTGATGGGTTCCACCTATCCGGAACTGAAAGAACGACAGGACTACATCCGCCAGATTGTAAAGGTAGAAGAAGAAAAATTTCAGGAAACCCTGGCCCAGGGGACGGAGATCCTGAACAACTACATTGAAAAGATGAGGCGTAATGGCCAGAAGGTTTTGCCTGGTGAACAGGCATTTAAACTTTACGATACCTACGGATTTCCCCTTGATCTAACGGCTGAAATCCTGGAAGAAGAAGGACTGGAAATTGACGGGGCATCTTTTGAACAAAACCTGCGGGAGCAGCAGGAAAGAGCAAGGGCTGCTGCCCATAACAGTGTCGATCGAGAGAGAGTTTCTCGCTACCGGGCAGCCGAAAATTTGAATACCATTTTTACAGGATACGAAATGCTAAGAAATGAGGCTTCGGTTTTGCTGTTGCTGGTTGATGGAGAAGAACGTAAAGCGGCAAAACAGGGTGAAACTGTGGAAATATTGCTGGATCGGACCCCTTTTTATGCTGAGGCAGGCGGCCAGGTTGGAGACAGGGGGACGATTGAAGGACAGCGGGGAAGAATCAGGGTTGAAGATACAGTCTTTGCTCCAGGCGGACAGATTGTCCAACGGGGTAAAGTGGAAGAAGGAGAAATAGATGCAGGGGAAACAGTGCTGGCAGCGGTTGACGACGGAAGACGGCAGGGTACCTGCCGCAGCCATTCTTCCACTCACCTGCTCCACCGGGCCCTGCGTAATACACTGGGCGATCATGTAAACCAGGCCGGTTCCCTGGTTGCCGCCGATCGCCTGCGGTTCGATTTTAATCATTTTTCTGCATTAACCGAAGAAGAGCTGCTGGCGGTGGAAGAAGAAGTAAACAGGATGATCATGGCCAATGTTGAAGTTAAAGCCACAGTAACCAACCTGGAAGAGGCTAAAAAAGCGGGAGCAACGGCTCTTTTTACTGAGAAGTATGATGAAAAGGAAGTTCGGATGGTATCTGCCGGAGAATATACCAGGGAGCTGTGCGGCGGGACCCATGTCTCGGCCACCGGAGATATCGGCTTGTTCAAAATCATTAGCGAGGAAGGAATCGGTTCAGGTTTGCGCCGTATCGAAGCGGTGGCGGGGATGAAAGCTTATCAGCGGACAGTGGAAAAGGATAAGCTGCTCAGGTTGATTGCCGATGATCTAAATTCCTCTTCCAACCTGCTTGAAGAAAAATTTGCCGAACACATGAATGAATACAAACAGCTGCAGAAAAATGAACGGGAGATGAAACAGCGGTTGGCATCCATGGAGGCGGTTTCCCTGCTTTCATCCGTTAAAGAAGTGGAAGGGGTAAAGGTGCTCAGCGCTCCCGTCCAGGTAGAGAGCGCTGATGCCCTGCGACTGGCCGTTGATGAAATAAGAAACAGACTTGATTCAGCAGTGATCATTCTTGGTGCAGTCAGCAACGGAAAGGTGATTCTTGTCGGTTCTGTAACCCCCGAGTTGGTAAAACGAGGTCTCAATGCTGGAAGAATGATCAAGGAAGTGGCCAAAATGGTCGGCGGAGGAGGCGGAGGCAAACCGGAGCTGGCTCAGGCTGGCGGTAAAAACCCGGCAGCCCTGCCCGAAGCGCTTCAGGCGGTTGAAGATTTGGTCCGGGCTCAGTTGAAATAAAGGGCCCGTTCGAAAATAATCACAAAGCCGGAGGATTTGAATATGCAGGATAATAATCATGAAGAAACTGTTCTTTTCACAGTAGAAGGTGAAGAGACTGATAACAAGGCCCGGAAAGTCCTGACTACAGTTTACCAGGCCCTGAAAGAGAAGGGATATAATCCTTTGAATCAGCTGGTGGGCTATCTTTTGTCAGGTGATCCGGCCTACATTACCAGCCACAAAAACGCTCGCAGCCTGATTAGACAGGTTGAACGCGATGAACTGCTTGAAGAAATGGTTGGCACCTACCTTAAGATGGCTGAAAAAAACAGGCTCTGAGAAACAAAAGCGAGGAACAGAAAACAGTGCGCATTCTCGGTTTGGATCCCGGAGAAAAACATATCGGTGTGGCTGTAACCGATCCCCTGGGCTTGACTGCACAGGGGATATCTGTCATCAGCTATGACCGGCTTGAAGATGCCCTTAATGAAATTGAAAAAATATGTAGCCGATACGAAGTTTCTGAAGTGGTGGTCGGAAATCCGCTCAACATGAACGGGAGCAGAGGGCCTGCTTCGAAAAAAGCGGAAAAGTTTGCTGAAAAACTGCGCCGGAAATTGAAATTACCGGTTATTTTAATCGATGAACGGCTTACTACGGCCGGTGCTGAAAGAACTATGATTGCGGGGGGAGCAAGCCGCAGGAAACGCCGCGAAGCACGAGATAAACTGGCAGCGGTTTTGATCCTCGATTTATATATATCTTCCCGCTGAGGGAAAGGACGAATATGCAGGTTTTGGTTCGAAAAACAGCCTGCAGGAAAAATGAGGTGCATAAAATGAAAGACAATGGAGAAGAAAAAACAGATATTCTGGTTTTAGTTGATGAAGATGGAAACGAGCACGATTTTGCCATGGTGGATCGTTTTCCCGTGGACCTGAAAGAGTATGCCATTCTGGTCCCGGTTATATACGTGGAAAAAGATGAACAGAATGCTGAAATTGATTTTGAAGACGATGCTTACATCTTCCGTATTGAGATGGAAGAAGGAGAAGAAATGCTGGTTGAAGTAGATGATGATACTGAATGGGATGTGGTTGCGGCAGTCTGGGGAGAACGCGTGGAGATGGAAGAGATGGAAGACGAGGAAGATCTTTTCTAAAGGGGCTGAAAGATGCTTAAAAGAATATTGATTATTCTTGCTCTCCTGTTTATAGTGGCCATGGCAGCGGTTTATGCTCTGAATAGTTTCTATCAACAGATGTTACAGCCGGTTGATGCTGCAGCCGAAGATGAATACATAGTTATCGAAATTCCATCCGGGGTCGGTACTGAGACGATCGCTTCCATACTTTATGAAGAAGGGCTGATTCAAAACGAACTGGCCTTTCGTTTTTATACCCGCATCAACGAACTCGATCGAGGTTTCATCGCCGGTCAGTACATGCTGAACCCGGCTATGGAACTTGCCGAAATCGCTGCCCTTATTCATAAGGGAGAAGTGTATCACGAGACGTTCTGGTTTACCATTCCGGAAGGATTTAAGGTGGAAGAAATAGCGGCCAGGCTGACGGAAGAGAACCTGGTTGAAGAAGAGGAATTTCTTAGCCTTGCACGAAGCCCTTCAGAAAACATCTTATCCAGTTTTCCATACCTGCGGGAGATTGACAGCAACGAGGTAAAATACCTTCTGGAAGGGTATCTTTTCCCCGACACCTATGAAATAACCGGTGAGCTTGATGAAGAAGAAATAATTGTCCTGATGATGCAGCGGCTGGATCAAATTATCAGTTCGCCGGATTTTGTTGTAGCATTGGAGGAAAGTGAATATAGCCTGCATGAGATCATTACCATGGCATCAATAGTGGAACGGGAAGGTCGGGTCGATCACGAAAGGGCTTTAATAGCCGGAGTATTTTACAATCGTTTGTGGATCGGCCAACCCCTTGAATCCTGTGCCACTGTTCAGTACGTGATCGGTGAAACCAAGGAGTTCCTTACCACCGCCGATACGATGATCCCTTCGCTGTACAATACTTACCTTCATGCCGGATTGCCACCCGGACCGATTGCCTCGCCGGGCCAAGAATCCATCAGGGCGGCATTTTCCCCGGAGGAGTCCGACTATTTCTACTTTAATTATAAGTATGATCATACAGGTGAGCACTATTTTTCCCGGACCCTTCAGGAACATAACGAGAATGTGAGAAAAGCGGAGAAGAACCTTGATTAGATGGCTGCTTCTTTTTAATTGTCGCACAAGGTTAATTATGGAACGGCGATTGTTAGAGTGTCAGTGCAACTAATTAAGTATTCGTTCTGATTATGGGTTTATAGAAAAAAAATGGTAAACAATGCGCTAAATGGGAAGGAAGGTGGCTGAAATTGTCGAAATAATAAATTGTTCAGCTGCCATTATCATGGTGAACAATGTTTTTATTAAGTAGGGGTTCAAATGCCGAGTGCCAAGCAGACAATCAGCAATGAAGATTATTGTATCTTTACCCTTGGCAAATTCTACATTCGCCGCGGCGACAGTGTGATCAGTGAGAACAGCAGCCGGTCGAAGAGGATGTGGGAGGTGTTCAGGTACCTCCTTTCCAATCGCGGCAGGGCTCTCTTTCCTGAAGCCATTCTTGAAGATATCTGGCCGGAGAAAGATTACTCCGATCCTAATACGGTAATGCGTGCTCTGATGTTCCGCCTGCGGCAGGCTCTCGAAAGGGGAAACGAGGAAGAATCCCTGGCTTCAAATATAATCTTCAAACAGGGTGTTTATAGGTGGGAAGATAAAGTGAGCTGCTGGATTGACATAGATGCATTTGAAACCCTGACCGAACAGGCCGGTACTCTGCGTGAAAAAGACCCCGACTGTGCGGTGGGTTTTTATCAGCAGGCTATTGATCTCTACCGGGGAGAGTACATGCCGGAATCGTCTTTCAGCGAATGGGTAGTACCTATTCGTTCTTATTATCGCAATCTTTTTCTCAACAATGTTTATGCCCTGGCCGATTTACTGAAGAAAAAACATGCTTATAAAGATATTATCAGGCTATGCGAACAGGCTATATCGGTTGAGTATTATGAGGAAAAGATCCATATCAGGTTGCTTGAAGCTCTCATTTCCGAAGGACAGAACACAAGAGTGCGGGCTCACTACAGTGAAGTAACATCTGCCTTTTACCGGGAAATGGGCATCAAGCCTTCTATTGCCTTGAAGGATCTTTATCGACAGGCTGGTTTGGAAGCCGGTAGTTTTGAGCTTGATCTCAGCGTTATCCAGGAAGGTTTAAAGGACAAGCAGGTCAGCAACGGGGCTTACCTTTGTGATGCTGAACTGTTTAGATATTTTTACAAACTGGAAAGGCTGCGCGTCGAAAGAAGTGGCAAGTCTGTATTACTGTGTCTTCTGACGATTACCGATCCTGGTTATCGTATTCCCCCGCAGGAGCGGCTGAAAGAAGTTATGAACCACCTCCGGGAGGCAATAATGGACTCGCTGCGCAAGGGGGATCTTGTTACCCGCTGGAACGAAGCCCAGTTTTTGCTGCTTTTGCCCGGGCTGAACCGGGAACAGGCTCAAAATGTTATGGACAGGATTGAAGAACGATTTTTAAAAGATTATCCTCTCTACGAATTGAGCTTCCGCAAGAAAGTGGAAACTCTCTTACCCCTGGAAACAGACGCTTACTACGTTTAAAACTGCATCTTTTCTCTCTGAAACCGGCGCCGTCACTCATATGGGGATGGAGTTGTACTATTAATCCGAAAATATAACAGAAATATAACAGCAATAAGATAGTATAGTTACAGGATTTATATAACCTGTAATTTTTGAATGTATATTTTAGATTGAAAAGCATATATTACGGAGGCTGAAATGAATAAACAGTTATGCAGAAATAAAGGCGGCCCTTCCGATTTCATCGTCAGGATAAGCGGTGGTGAAGGGATTAACATCCAGGGGAAAATAGAACATATCCAGAGTGGCCGGATCCACTACTTTAATGATTTTCTTGAGATGATCCTGATGATGCAGCAAAAGATGGACGAGCTTGAATATCCTCAACCGGATACCGAACTGAGGACCTTTCGAAGCAGGGATTAGTTTAATCGGGTATTTCAGGGAGAAATAAATGATAGGTAGTGAAGGTAAAAGAAAAAAGGGAAACAGTGACGTAACTTTTTACATCAGGGTCTGTTACAGGCGCAATGCCGATATGCAGGGCTCAATCCAGTGGCTTGACGGTAAAAAAGGTTCTGTTTTTCGCAGCGTTCTCGAGTTGGGGAACCTGATTAACGATGCGGCGGAATTATCCGCGGGCCACAAAGACAACAAAAAGATTGACCACTGGGAAGACAAAAAAAGTGTTTCCTGAACAGGGTAATAAAATAATGCGGGGTGGTAAGATGAGCACGCACAGTGTTGTTTACCGTAAAAAAAGAAATGCAGTGGAGCTTATAGTGAAAATAATCTCCCTGGTGGTTATCACTGCCGCACTTATGCTATTTTTCGCCAGAGGGCCTGTTTCGCTTTCCTATTTTACCGACAGGGTAACATCTCAGACCTATAGCATTGATATGTGAAAGTAAGCCTGTAAGTATATTGCTCCCGATTATGATTTAAGAAGTGGGGATTAGGGGATGAAAAGATTTAATAGGGAAAAAGTGAGCGTAAAGCTGAACAGCAGACTTTCCACCAGTATATTTCTCCTGGTGATGATGGTCTTTTCACTTGCCGGTGCTACACAGGCCTGGTTCTCTGCCGGTGATAACATCAGCCAGAATATTTTTACCACAGGAACGGTAAGCCTCAGCGAACCGGTGATGACAGAAATGTTATCTATGAGCACCCGCTCCCTTGTTCCAGAAGATTCAAACGTAGAAGAACCCGGTGATGGTAATAATGAAGAAGAGAACAATACCGGAGAAGAAAACACCGGGGAAGAAAATACCGGGGAAGAAAATACAGAAGGAAATACCGGTGATGGGAATGATACCGGCGATGGTGAAGCCGGTGAAGATAATAGCGGTAACAGCGGAGAAGACAGCGGTGAAGAAGGAAATGATGATGAAGGTTCTGCCGGAAATGGCGACGACAGTGATGGCAGCGGTGAAGAAGGTTCTGACGGAAACGGCAGTGGCGACGGGGTAGATGATGAAGAAGGATCAGGTGATGACGACAGCAACGGAGAAGATTCCAGTGGAGATAACAGCGGTTCCGACGATCAGGTCCTTAATACTGAAGTAAAGATAGCTACCGTTGCTCCTTCCTGTAAGGATATATCCTGGAACTTTACAAGCACGGGCAGCAAAAGATCTTATGTCAGAGTTCTGCCGAAAGCTTCGGCTGTTTGCAACTGCCATATCTATATCGCGGTCCACCTCGAGGTTGGCGGTGAAACCGCCTGGGTTGGTGTCCCCAATGGTACACCCATTACAAAGGGGTCATGGAACCAGTACTTCGTTTATCCTCTCGGTGTATATACCGAATCCAACCCCCTGGAGCTGGACATATTATACGGAGCCAATTACACCGATACAGGCGATGCTTATTTCTGGGATGACGGAAATAAGCTCTACTTTAACTTTGAAACAGTCAATAAAGAGATGGGGACAATCCATATTTATGCCGGGGAAACGGCTCCTACAAATGCTGCCCCGGGACAGCTGGGCTGGCAGTTTACAGTTAATGGCTATTCTTTCAGTTATAATACGGCGGTAGTATTTCCGTACCAGGGTGCGCCTTCGGCCGATGTTTATCTGAGTACCCTATATGGGGGAGCGGTTCCGGTCAATATATCCCTGTGCGGGCAAAGTAAATCAAGCTGGATCCCTGGCAGTGACGGCTGGTACTATTACGGCACCGTAGACGGGGAGCCAACCGTAGTAGATCAAGGCGATAATGTAGCAGTTTGTTTTACCTACTGCGTAACTGATGGGGATGTCGATCATATTTCTGTATCACTGGAAGCGGAGGCTGTGCAGTGGTCCAACGGGGCTATTGATTATGTCTGGCCCAGGAATCCATGGTTAAATCCATAAAATTTACCCGAGGTAACGAAAAAAGTTTTAATAGCGGTATAAAAGGGTTATTCACATTTATAAGTTTCAAATAATCGGAAAAAGCAAACCTGCTGTGAGGCGGGGACGCAAAGCCAGCGGGCCTTGCCGGGCAAGGAGGCCGGGCTGCCTGAAATAGATAATTAATATATATTAATCAAATGGAGGGAAAAGAAATGAGTAAAAAGATCATCATGAGTGTGCTTGTCATTCTTCTCGCAGCGGCTGCGGTAGGCGGCGCGACCATGGCCTGGTTCACCGACGAGGCGGTAATTGAACCGAACGTTTTTACCGCCGGGACATTGCAGATCGAAGCTGGAGAATCCTGGGCAGATGGTTATGAAGTTGATAAATGGAACCCCGGCGACTGCGAAGATAAGGAAGTAACCGTGGAGATAACCGGGACGAAAACGACTTATCTGCGGATGCAGTTTAATGACGGTTGGTATGAGTATGTTGGTGAAGAGTGGGTCAGTTGGGAACCGTCTGTCGATCCAATAGTGATCAAAAACGGCACGGACGTTTTCCCGACCAGCGACTGGGTAAAAATCGGAGACTGGTATTATTACATCAATGATGACGATCCAGATGACCTGGGGCGCAGCCAGCCTGGTGATATAATTACAGTTATTACTGAGGTCTGCCTTGACGGCGCGACTGCAGACAACCAGTTCCAGGGTAAGCAGTACCGTATTGGCTTTAATTTCGAAGCAATCCAGACAACCAATAATGCTGTTGACGAGGTCTGGGGAGTCTATTTTAACGGAACAACCTGGGTAGCAGTTGAATAATTTATTTTCAACGTTGTGATTTAGTTTCGGAAAAGGACACGGCCTGCTGTTTACGGTGAGCCGAGCCCGGGTCCAGGAATCAATGGACAATAAAGGTTTAATTAACGCTAGCGTTAAATAATACGGAGCGGTGCGGATGACCATGAATAGACACAGTAAAAAAATGATTCTACT
>JAGYMW010000034.1 GCA_018400435.1 Bacillota bacterium
GGTAGTTCTTCAGATTATCCAGATCAGCTGAAATAATGGCAATCGGATACTCACGTGAACCCTCAAGCCGCCTAATCTCATTTTCAAAGTAGTGGCGATTATAAAGTCCTGTTAGCTGATCATGAAAGCTTATGTAGCGAAGAGTTTCCAGGTTCCTGCTGTTTCTTAGAGCTACTGCGCCAATACCACTAATAGCAGTAACAAAATCAACATCTCTTTGAGTAAATCCACCCTCTTTATTAGCCAGACCAATCAACCCAACTGCTTTCTGTTCAATAATCAAGGGGGCAAATAGCACATTATCAAGCCGCATATGACCTTTGGGCATATATTGGATCCACTTGCTATAGGCAAAACTGTTATCGTAAACTCCTTTCAGGGTACGGTAAGCTGTTTCCCGCAAACCCCGAATCGGCATGGGCAAACTTTCATCTACATTACATGCTCGTCCACCGGGATCCAAGAAAAGCACTTCATTTTCCGCCCCATCTGTGGTAAGCAGCGCTATATAACCAGAAGTGGCTCCGGTTACATCTTTACAGTAATTAAAAAGCTCCCGGGCAGAGGTTTCAAAATCCTGGTTATCTAAAATCGCCCGGGCACTTTTTAGCAGGGCGGCATACTCTGCTGATAACATTTCCAATTCTTCAACCAGCTCTTCTTTGGTTAAACTATCTATATCCTTCATGACCGTAACCCTCTCCTTTGCTCATATATTCATTTCTGCAGTGCCTATTTAATACAGTGCTAACGTTGTCATTGTTATCAGATACTAATTAACTACACTTAATAACTTATTCCCCATAAAACTGGAATTAATTTCTGCCTTTTATTAAATCCAGGATAAGTTCAACCACCTTCGGGTCAAAATGGGTGCCACTCTCCTTTTTGAGATGTAATTTCTATTCATGTTTCAATTTCCCTTCCCCATTTAGCATTTTTACTGATTAACCGGGTGGGGCACAATAGAAAGCCCTTGTACACTTAAGCAACTACTGAACAAAAAGGAACCATTACCAATATTATCACCACTAAAATACTGCAGCCTGATTTTCCCACCCTGAGGCTGTAGCAATGAGATATATGTTTGTTATTTTTACCGGTTACAACGTTTTTTAAGTGGAAGGCTGCAGATTCAAGAGGTCTTAACGAGCGCGCCAATGCAATGATTAAAGAGATCTTGCAGTTGCATGAAGTACCCACCCTGTCTTCGGAAACAGAAAAGGCGATCAAAGATCTGGCCCTTGGCCCTGTTAGGAGTATGCCCCATTAATTGAAAGTGCAAAGTATCAATCGTGGAATATCAGTTGTTGCGATACTTTAGGAAAAAGGCTAAAGTCAGAGTATCCCCATATAAAATCCGCATATGCCTGACGCCCTTCAGCAACTAAATAAACTAAAAGAGTATTGCTACATTTATTGAGAATCCGGTCAACAAGACAATCTCATATTTTTAATTATAATAATAACTATAGCCTGACATAACACGCTTGAGACGATCATTAATCTTTTCCGTGGTGAAATCCCTTTTCTTCTGAGACTCAGACCATATTTTCATACTTTCATATTCAGGATCAGCAGGATTTGCCATAACCAGTTTATACTCATGATAGCCCCATGAACTACCGACATCCTCAGGTGGTCTCTCACCTTTTCCTTCTAATAATGTTGCTCTGAAGGTTCACTCCTCATCCAAATCCTCTAATCTTTCCTCGATAATTGTTACCTTCTCTTCGTCTTCACCTGCAACCTCCAACGCCTTTAGATAAAGCCCTCTTGCTTTCCTTAGCCCTGGTTATGGCTTCCCTTAAGTTTTATCATGCTTACCTAAATTACGCAGCAGTATGCCATCATTATAATACTGCCATGTAATTCGAATACTCATTATGATGCTGGCCTCAAAATATGTTTTTGGCCTTATATTTTCTTCATCCGCAGAAATGGATACAGTCCTCAAATCGCAGAAAAAATATTTCTCCAGCGAAGATTTACTTTAACAACCGCTCCTCTGACTTTCTTATTATGACAGGCCGGCTAACCGCTTTCTTTTTATACGCTTATAAATCTTAACCACCAAAACTGCCAATACTACAAACAACGCTAAGGCTAAGACGGGGATGACTACAGAAAGAATCGAAAGAATAAAAGCAGTAACACTTTCAAATATAGAGAGAATGGGATTTGCGAACCCACCTGTAGCAACTGTTGAACCGGCATGTGCGGTATTGCTGATAAAGCTACCACCAAAAGCTGCCCCACCACCAAGGATTATAGCCAAAGTCCAGGCGAGCATTGGGGAGAGCTCTACAATTACCGATGCAGTAATCAGCATTCCAGCAATAATTTTAACAGGAGTTGCAGCAACCCCCAAAAGGTTATCCAGGTAAGGTATAAAGTAAGCACCGATTTCAAGCACAGTGGCAATGGCCAGCGCTGTAAAGACCGGGTACGTTCCCAGCCAGGCAAAGCCAGGCGATAATTCTACCCAACCTAATATTGAACACCCACTAAGAACCAATAGCGGAACAAAAATCCGAAACCCGGTTGTTGCGCTTAAACTGATACCAATCAATATGCTTAGTATAATTTCCATATAGCCTTACCTTTCCCTCTTTCCCAGGTCTGAAGCCGCAATTGTTAATCACAGACAAAGAATTATCTTATATAATTACTGTTTAATTATATCATCAATAGACCTATCAAATATAATGCCCGCGAGCACTAAATCGCATCAACTAAATTATTGTAGAGAAAGAATATCTGCAGTAAAAACCCTGCTTCAATAGATAGTAATACAAAAGAATTTCGCCAGTTATCTCCAGCTGCTGATAAGTCAAACAAAACGTCCCCGTGGCTTAGATAAGTCAAACAAAGCGTCCCCGTGGCTTAAAAGAATTTCGCCAGTTATCTCCAGCTGCTGATAAGTCAAACAAAGCGTCCCCGTGGCTTACCAGCGTCCCCGTGGCTTACCTGTTAAATTAGTTACAATCAATATTGCTTTTAAGACCTTCACCTGCTTAATCAGCAGGGCTTCAAATACAAATAATAAGTCAAACAAAACGTCCCTTTGACTTGTTTGACTTGCGTGACTTGCGTCCCTTTGACTTGACTTCACAATGTTACCCTTCTCAGTAGTTGAGCATTAATGGCCACAATCACCGTGCTTGCCGACATTAATACAGCACCAACAGCCGGGGTAAGAAGAATACCCCACCCGGCCAGCACTCCTGCAGCCAGGGGGATAGCCACTATATTATAACCTGCCGCCCACCATAAGTTCTGAATCATCTTTCCATATGTAGCCCTGGATAGATTGACAATTCGGGGAATATCGCGGGGGTCGGATCTCACCAGCACAATATGCCCGGCTTCCACAGCCACATCGGTACCCGCACCGATGGCAATCCCAATGTCCGCGGTAGCCAGGGCAGGAGCGTCGTTCACTCCGTCACCAACCATAGCCACTTTTTTACCACCGGCCTGCAGTTCTTTCACCCTGGAGGCTTTATCTTCGGGAAGCACTTCGGCGAAAACGGTGTCGATGCCGATCTCCCCGGCTACGGCATCAGCCACAGTTTGCGCATCACCGGTCAGCATAGCCACAGTGATGCCCCTCTCGTGAAGAGCTTGAACAGCTTCGCGGCTTTCCTCACGTATGGCGTCGGCCACTGCGAATAAAGCAATCACTTTCCCGTCACGGAGCAGGTAAATCGCGGCCTGCCCGCGCTCAGCTGCAGCCTTTGATGCTTTGTTGAGGGCAAGAGGCACTTCTGTATCTTCCGCCTTTAAAAGTGCAGGACCACCCATATGGTATTCGATGCCCTCCACCATGGCTGCTACGCCTTTGCCCGTCAGGGCCCGAAATTCTTCGGCAGCAGGAATCTCTATCTCGCGGTCTTCCGCTGTCTTCACGATACCCCTGGCAATGGGATGTTCAGACTCCGACTCAACTCCCGAAGCAATTCGCAGTGCTTCATCTTCCGAAACACCGGCTACAGTAGACATATCAACAACCCGAAACTCACCCAGCGTCAAGGTTCCGGTTTTATCAAAAATCACGGTGTCCAAGTTCCGTGCTTCCTCAAGACCTCTCCGATCCCGGATCAAAAGTCCATTCGTCGCTCCCAGCATCGTGGAAATGGCCACTACCAGGGGCACCGCCAGACCCAGGGCATGGGGGCAGGCGATAACCAGGACAGTTACAACCCTGACAATGGTAAAATCTATCGGCATATCGGCTAACTGCCAGGCAATAAGGGTAATCACCCCGGCTGTAATGGCAACACCGGTGAGAAGCTGGGCGGCTCGGTCAGCAAGATTCTGAGCCCGTGATTTGGATGTCTGCGCTTCAGCTACAAGCCGCATAATACCCGACAGCTTCGTCTCGTCACCGGTGCCCGTAACTTCTATACGCAGAGAGCCTTCGCCATTGATAGTACCGGCAATAACTTCGTCCCCTTCCACCTTCTTGACCGGCCTTGATTCACCGGTAATCATCGATTCGTTAAGATCACTTTTTCCTTTTTGCAACAATCCATCCACAGGGATGCTTTCGCCCGGACGAACGAGTACCAGATCACCTTTTTTAAGCTCGCTTACTGCGACTTTTTCCTCCTCGCCCTGATCAGTAATGCGCATAGCAGTATCCGGAAGAAGCTTCGCCAGTTCTTTTAATGCTCCCTGGGCCTGAACAATAGAGCGCATCTCGATCCAGTGGCCCAGCAGCATTATGGTAACCAGGGTGGCCAGTTCCCACCAGAGAGCTTCGGCTTCGATCAGTTGAAGCTGGACTATCCATGAGAAGATGAAAGCAACGGTAATAGCCAGAGAAATGAGGGTCATCATCCCGGGCAGTCTGTCCTTAAGTTCCCGCAATGCACCCTGAATAAACACCCAACCACCATATAACAAGATTATTGTGCCAATAACCGGTGGGATCCAGGCCGACCCGAAAAACTCCGGCGCCCGGTAGCCAAGAAGTATCTGGATATGCTCAGACCAGAAGACCACCGGCAGGGTCATGATCAGAGATAGCCAGAACTTATCACGGAACATCTCAGGACTGTGTCCGGCGTGTTGATCATGGCCGTTGTGGGCGCGATTGTTTTCTTTCGGACTTTCAGGCTGAGTATGATGGCTTTTATCCATGTTTTCCATTTTAATTCCCCTTTTCTAAAACTATTTCAGGCTCTGGCAAATTTCCAGGTACTCATTCCGGAATATCTCACCTTTTACATAGCGTTTCTCCAGGGTTTCCTGTCTATCAAAAGTAGCAGACCGCTGGTATTTATTTTTGGTAAACAGCTGCATTATCAGCGTCATCGTATCGCCGCTTAATTTTTGAGCTGCGTTCATAACGGCCCATATTACTATCCCTCATACCAGGTTACATCATTCCATAACCGGTACCCTGAAAACTCCAGATTAGGAATAACCCTAATATTAACAAAACCAGTATTGCCAGTATAACGCCACCAATTATTAATGCTGTATTTTGGCCCAGGTTCATACCTGGCCATCCTCACTGGTGAATCATTTATGATAACCCTACTTATACTATAGCTTTTCTATTAAATTAAAGCAACTGCTCAACCTGCAGGAAAATAAACTCTACAACCGCTTTCTCGGTAAAATCCGGATACAAAATATTGACATGGGAATCGCCATGTGCCATTTCGCCCTGGTGGCAGAGGAACAAAACCTGCCCGGCCGGTGGACTGCCGAACCGGAAGCCCCGGTTTTCCCCGGCCGGCAATATATCGCCACCTGGTCAGAAAACTAAAATGGATCCATAAAATTAGGCCAGGTCTTGAAATAAAAGATTTCACCCGCCAGCCGGATGAAAAAGATTAGATCCCAAGATCTGACACCAAACTTTCAGTCCTGTAGCAGCCAACTCCTGCCAGGCAGGGACTTAGCTCAGGCAGTTCTCACCCCCAGCCGATAAGTCAAACAAAACGTCCCTCGCCGCTTTCGCTTTTTATTTTTTGTATGGGCACCAGAATAATTCCCGGTGCCCATAGGTAGGTTTAAGCAAATTCTTTAAAAAGTGCCTCGAACTTCTCGATTGGATCCAATATATTATAAACATGTTCACCTGAGGGGAATACCCCTTCTTTAACATCTTTTATGTAGTCTTCAAAAGCCTTAATCGACACTCCTGCCAAGTCAGCATATTTCTTGACAAATTTAGGGGTAAACGACTGGAATTGCCCCAGCAAGTCAGCTGATATTAACAGCTGCCCATCACAAGGTCCGGCTCCGATTGAATAAACTGGTATTTTTAACTTATGGGCAATAAAAGCAGTAACTTCGGGAGGAACAGCCTCAACCAAAATCGCATAAGCTCCGGCTTGCTCGACTGATAAAGCATCTTTGATAACTAAACGGGCATTATCAACATCGCGCCCCTGAGCCTTATGCCCACCAAGGAGGCCAGAGCTTTGCGGAGTTAGTCCAATGTGCCCCATAACAAGTATGCCGGCATCAGTTATAGATCTAATCCTTTCGGCGACTCGGACTCCACCTTCAAGTTTGATACAATCTGTATCAGCTTCTTTTAAAAAGCGTCCTGCATTTTCAACTGCCTTTACGTCTGAACTCTGGTAAGACATGAAAGGCATATCTCCGATTATCCAGGTATTTGGCGCTCCACGACGCACTGCCTGGCAGTGTGATATACAATCTTCCATGGTTACAGGAACAGTACTATGGTAACCAAGTGTGCACATACCAAGCGAGTCGCCAACCAGAAGCATGTCCATCCCTGCGGCTTCACCAAAAGATGCAGTGGGAAAGTCGTAAGCAGTAATCCAAGCTACCTGCTCACCTTCCTTTTTCATCCGATGAAAATCAAGTATACTTTTTTTCTTAGCCAAAGTAGCATTCTCCTATCTATTAATTTGAAATATATTGCTTGATATCTCCGTGATTCATAGGATTACGGAGCATTACAAACTAACTTGTGTAGCCGATGATATCCAGAAACTCACCCTACCATGTCTCACTGGGTCAGTGCCCTTACATTCCTTCGTTCTGTTTTAGGATAAAAACGGAGATAGTTATTAAAGCTAAAAAAATGCCCATTTATTTCAGAAATTAGGTTTATTTCGATTTTCAATGAACATGTAGTATCTTAGCTGTGGAAATCACTCTACGTATTTTTAGCACTATTTAATTGAAAACCCGGCCCGTAATGGATCCTTGTTGTTTAACAATAAAGTTCCCATATTAATAATATATGCGTTAGCTTTGACTGTTGGCAAGATAGCACTAAACTTGCCAACGGTTGTTTCAGCAGAGATCATGCCTTCAAATACCGTTCCTATTATACTTTCATGATGGAATACTTCACCTTTTTTCAAGATGCCCCATTGGTATAATGCGGCCATTCTTGCGCATGTTCCAGTCCCACAAGGGGATCGATCAATCTGTGCATCTCCGAGGAAACAGAGGCTTTTATACGTATCGCCTTTAAATGACGGATCATCGACAAACAGAATATCATCTACCGTTCTGATATAAGGCTTTTCCGGATGGCTAAACGATAGTCCTTCATTTATTGCCCTCCTGATTTGTTTGCCTAACTTAATATATTCATCAAGGTGCGCTACTGAATGAGACAACCCGAGTTGTTTTATGTCAACCATGCCGAAAAAATTCCCACCGTAGACTAAATCGACTAATACTACTTTATCATTTAGATCCAGGGATATTTTCTCCTGGTAGAGGAAAGACGGAACACCATGTAGAGTTGTCCCCACAGGTGACCCTTCATCTATTTCGACTTCCAATTTTACTAACCCTGCGGGAGTCTCTAAAATAACAGTTGTGACCGGTTCAACTGTTGGAACCCAACCAAGTTCAACAGCAATTGTGCCAATCGCAATGGAACCATGTCCACACATATTGTTATATAGTGCACTATCAATAAATATAACAGCTAAATCCGCTTTAGGATCTGTTGGCTCTGTTAATACGGCACCATACATGTCAGAATGGCCTCTCGGTTCAAGCATGGAGGCCGCACGCACATAATCATAATGACGCATCATATACTCACGTTTTTCAACAAGTGATTCACCTTTTAGTAAAATCCCACCTGTTATAAGCCTCAATGGCTCACCAGCAACATGCGCATCAACGTAGCTTATCATATGATTATCCAATTTTAATCTCCTTATAATGAACTAACAAATTCCAAGATACATCTCTTTAACTTTCTCGTCACTCATTTTGCTCTCCCTGCTGATCGGTCCCACCACCGCAAGCTGATAGGAATAACCCTATCGCCATGAGCATAACTACCAGCATAACCGACAAAACACGTTTTTTACTATTCACTGTTAGTTGCCTCCTTAGTTTTGCTTTAAAATTCATTAAGTGCTGTTTCTAATGTTCCTAAATTCATCACTCCTTTTACCAAATAGTGAACCGATACTCTCTAACACACCGGCAAGACCTCGCGGATAAAAAATCATTACCAGGATCATAGAAACGCCATAGATTATCAAGCAAAGTTCAAGAAGACCTTTCATATAGCCCATCAAGGGCACCATGATCAAGGCAGCTAATAAAGCTCCCAAATTGTTCCACGACCGCCAATATAAGAAATTGCCATGATCTCAATTGCTGTTCTGGTATGCAGCACCTGGGGAGTTGAAACACCAACATAATGGCCATAGAGCCCACCGATTAATCCAGCGATAAAAATTGATATGGTAAAATTAATTACCTTGTATTTTGTTGCAAAGAGGCCGGAGGAAGCAACAGCAACTACATCCTGGCCGATAGCCCTAAAAACCAGACCAACCCTTGAACAAGAGAGCAAAATAAGGGATACGTAAACCGCTATGACAGTAACCAAAATTGTGTAATGGTAGGGCAAATTCTTGATGGTATCAAACAGTGGCGAAACAATTAGGCCTGTAGCTCCCTTGGTAAACTCAACCCAGTTGGCCACTATAGCCATTAAAGCAAGAGCGACAAACCAGGCCATACAGGCAGCGAATATTCCACCCAGCCTTATTGTCAGCAACCCCAGACCAAAACCAAGAATTCCTGCAGCCACAGCAGCACAAGCGATACCAACCCAGGGAGGAAAGCCAAGGTTTAATACAACCAAGCCTGATGTATAGGCTCCAAGACCCATAAAAACAGCAAACTCAAGATTAACGTTATTAATGAACCCTGCAGTAAAATCAAAAACCATGGCAAACCCGGCAAACATTAAAGTTGTGACAAGCAGCCTGATAATAAATTCGTCCTTGATAAATAGTGGTACGACAATTAGTAGAATAAACAGGATAAAAATGGGCAGTGACATCCCGATTTTCCTAAAGGGTTCAAATGCCTTCTTTGACTTTTCACTTATATTATTCATCATCTGGTCTCTCCTGTTTTATTCCAAAACACTTTTTACGCCCTTTTTGGCAAATAACCACTGGGCTTAAAAAGTAAAATCAGAATAACAATCGCCAGGCTGAAAACGTCCTGCCATCCTGCCCCAAATTGATAGATTGAGATGGTTTCAAGCAACCCTACAATTAAACCACCATAAATAAATATATTTCTGAACATTGATACATTAATTCGCATTTCCTGCAAATAAAGCATATGCTTTTATTTAACCCTGTCATTAAGGCTCCTTTCATATGCATTAAGTTCTTTAATGAGCCTCTCATCCAACGTTACACAATCTTTATCAGTTAGAGCATTCGCGATAATTTCTCTTAATTTTGAACGTACTTCTGAAACAACTTTATTTTTCATATCACGGCTGAATATATTAGGATACCATATCGCTTTAAAATTATTCAGGGTATGCCCCTCATTTAAAAAGTGCCCTCCCGGACCAACACTTTCGATCACTTCCAATGCCTCCTGCAGATCATCTATGTTGATCCCTTGGGCATAAGCATTCAGTCCTTCTATAATTTCATTCGCCAGAACTACTATTTCAGGAGAAATACTGTTGCAGTGATCCATAACACCGATATCATGAACAAGATCCGCCTTACTCAAAATAGTGGAAAAGAGCTGCATTGAAACTTCTGCAACCGCTTGTTCATCTATATGGCGGGAGTCAGAACAACCTGCGGTGCCATAGAAAGGCAACCCATAATAGTCGGCCATCGCTGAAGCGGCAGCTACCATCAAGTGAAATTCAGGCGCTGCATAACTTCCTATTGTGGTCTTCATATCGAAAATTGACGGCATTGCCCCATATATGAATGGTGCACCCGCTTTTACTGCTTGTGTGATGATCAGGCCAGCCAGCACTTCAGCGTTACATTGTGCTAATGCACCGCTGAAACTCATAACTGCCGTACCACCCATCATACAAAATGGCATATATACAACCGGTATTTTCACTTCAGCAGCCAGCCTCAATTTCTCTATACTGGCCTCAGGATGCATTAAGGGGGGAATGGGCTCACAATAGAAAAACAGGTAAGGCCTTTCACTTAGTTCTTTTACGCCTCCAGCTACGAATGAGGCAATATCTATGATATCGTTTAGTCCCTGAACATCATTTGTAGAAAAATTAATTATCTTCTCGCTAAACTTCAATGCATCAATAAAAGCAACTTGCGACTGTATCTCAGGAGGAACATCAGATGACATTCCTACTGAAAGAATGAAAGATATATTTTTAAGTTGGTTCGCCAAACGGCACATTAGCTTCGTATCTTCCCTTAAAAAGGGACGAACGTTTCCTGTTACGGGATCTATTATTTCCAGCTGGTCTGCATGTGTACCGTAATATTGCTGATCTTTAAGCCCCAGGCAGATGAGCGGTTTGCCATTTGTGTTATACAGGGTGATTTCCCTGGGCACAGTAGATAAAGCTTTTTCCAATGTTTCCAAAGGAAAAAGGATCCGATCGCCTGATTTGCGACAGCCATAATCAAGCAATCGTCGGGCCACATCCTCACCCTGCACTCTCATGCCAACCTTATTTAATAAATATAAAGTAGCATAGTGGAGTTTTATAATCTTATCCTGATCTATAACTGATAAATGTAACCGCTTTGCCATAATACTTCAAGACATCTCTCTTTCAATTAGTTTAGCCGGCCCGTTTCTGAGCCAGGCCCTTTGCTGAAGCAGCATCGGGGGCCCAACCGTCGGCGCCAATCTCGTCAGCAAAGTCTTGGGTCAAAGGCGCTCCACTTACGATCACTTTCACCGATTCCCTCAAACCTTCTTCTTTCAATACTTCTATGGTGTCTTTCATCGCCAGCATAACTTCGGGAACATACATGTCCCCCTTCTTAAAACGGTCGCCTACCACATTCATCCCGCTGATCAAGCCTTGGTTGATAATATCCGAAGGCTTAACTCCTTCGTCTACCAACTTCTAGGTCAGCTCACCTGCTTTCACAGCATTACACTCAATAATCGCGCCTGCCAAAGTTTCAAAATCTGCCATTTATTAAACATCTTGCCCTATATAACTTAATAAGTCTCACTTTCTATACTGCAGAAAGTGGCTTTACATAAGTTCCATCATTTAGATAATTAAGCAGTTCTTGTTTATTCATATGCCCAATACCAAGATAATCAAGGGTATAACCGGCTTCATAATAATTGCTCTCCATCATTGCTGAAGCAAGATTTATCATTGAATCAATTACCGGGGTAGCAACTCCATATTTCTTGCCCAGCTCGTGATAAGTATGGCAGCCGACAGGAATATCTTCAGTTATGTAACGGTTATCGATTGAAAATGGTCCGGTCCCATACTGGATGTAATCCTGTTGCTCAAAGGGAATTATATAGTCTGGCCCCATATATTCAGGTCCTAATATGCTCTCCCTGGAGAAGAACTGTTTCTTTTCAAAATCCTGTATTCCAACCCCCATAGCTTCTGCCAACCTGCATTGCTCCTGGTAAAATGCATATTGTACTTTAGCTATGGAAGGGCAATAGGCGTGTGAATATATCGAATACTGGTATTTATCTTCCCCATAGATCACTCCCCAGTTTTCCATGGTTCCAACTCCGAGAATTGTCCCGGGGCAATGAAGTACAGGGTTAACATTGCTGAAACCGATATCCATTACAGTTTCGCCTGAAATTGCTCCATCACCGTTGGTAATTGCATCCATTGCTCCAATATACTTTGAGCTCTCAAGAAATGCTTCCTGATCAGTCATTGGCAGAGCAGCGCCACGCAGGTTAATGGCCCTGTAATAGACTCTGATTTTCGGCAGGATTACACTCCCCTTAATTTCGACTCTGCAGCCATAAGGAGCGCTTGACCAACCACCTATAATAACCTTTTTATCGCAGCCGGCTTCACGCATCATCTTTCTCAAAAGAAGAGAACCAAAGTTGTCTGGATATATATGGACTACCATGCTGTCTTCCAAGCTCGGTATCAATCTTTCGAAAAATGGCACATGGCCAAATGTAGGCGTAGGTATAATAATAATGCCAGCACCTTTAACAGCTTCTGCAACATCTTCAGTTACCAGCTCCATTTTCGCAGAGCCTGACCGTTCAAACCCATATAAGTTTAACTGGTCTCCAAACAGCTTAATTCCGGTTTCTTTGATCCCAAATAGTGTTTTTTTAGAAAAGGGCGGTAAATCACATATACGCACTTTGGCTCCGGCAAGGGCGCAGTCAGCTGCTATGGCTTTCCCCACTGCTCCCGCACCCAGTACTGCAATTGGCTTGTTTTTCAAATACTCCATGTTGTTCATTGATAAATTCCTCCTAAATTATATGCTCAAAAATACTAATTAACTTAACTGACATGCTTCAAATCTTAACATCCTGTTATCTTTCAGCCTTGCTCAGCTTTGTCTACTATCGCTTGTAATTTTACCTTTATTGAATCGCTCAATGGCTCAAGTTGGTGTTCAGACAGCAACTCTTTTACCCGATTGGTTAAACGCTGATCATACGTCAAGCTTCCCCCTGATTCCCAGGCCGTAAACAGTTCCCTGTTTATTAAACGGGGCATCCAGAATGTTGATTTAAAATTACGGTAGGTATGTTCTTCCTGAAGAAAATGTCCACCAGGGCCAACGGAATCTATAACATCGAGAGCCAAAGTATCGTCATTAACTTCTATACCGGCAATGATTTTGCGAACATAGCTGATAATCTCATCTCCCATAACCAAACCCTGCAATGACCCAGACATACCCGATTCAAGAAAGCCTACATCATGGATCAGGTTGGCGCCGCTCAGGGCAGCGCTGTAAATAGACAGAGAATATTCGATAGCTGCTTGCATATCCAGCACTTTGGAATCACCAGCCCCTGCTGTGCTGAACATAGGCAGGTTAAGATACTGCACCAGCTCAGAATAGCCGGCGTGCATTAAACAGAAGTCCGGAGAAGAGGCATAACAGTGAATCATCGTACTCATATCCATATTGGTTGTGACTCCACCTGCAATAAAGGGTGCTCCTTCATTTTTGAGTTGATGGATTACCAAACCAGTAAGGCAATCTGAAGCAGCCATAACAATTACCCCTGCAAGGGAAGCAGGAGCAGTAGCGTTGCCCTGGACTCCGGGGGTATAGATTACTGGCAGCTCTTTTTTAGCCATAAATAACAACTTGTCAAGCGACTCTTTCGGGTGTTTAAGGGGGGTTGCCGGTTCAGTATATAAAACCAGGAAGGGGTTAGATTTCAAAGTTTCGGCAGAACCGGCTACTGTTTCACATAGCTCAACTATTGTGGCATTGTTAGTGACATTATAAGCCCAAGTTATAAATGGTTTCGTTGTATTCTCCAGCATTGCCTGCACTTCATGAACATCAGCCAACACAGGAGTTACATCAGATATGCAAGCTAGAGACATGCAAAAATCAAGTCCTGGCAAGGCATCCACAACCCTTGAGACATTAACTACATCTTGTTTTGTTACCTTGCGCCGTTCACCGGTGTCCAAATCAATAAAATTAGGATTTGTAGGGCCAGGTCCGAAATATGAATTTCTGCCTTCTAAAAATAATCTTCTCTTCCCATTTCGATCTGCTAAAACAACACGTGAAGGGGCACTTTTTACTGCCTTATCAACAATTTTTGAAGGGATCCAAACCCTGTCTTTATTAACCCTGCAACCGGCATCCCTCAGTAAGTTCAGTGCCTCTTCGTTGAAAACTCTGGTACCTGTCCGCTCCAACACTTCAAGAACTGCATTATAAATTCTTGAACATTGACTCTCCGTAAATACTGAAAAGTTCACTGAAGCATTGCTAACTTTATTACTACAACTTTGATTATCCCAGCACATCTCATTGCCTCCCATCAACCTTTGAACTGTAATTAAATTTACAATAGATTATTTACGCTACTTAATAAAATAGATAAGCAAATAACATACCAAGATACATAGCTGATAATTCGTTTTTTGCACAATTATTAGCTATAAAAGGCAATAATGTCCCCAAATAATGTTTGTATCGAGGCTTAAAACGCCACTATTTGTTGCGTGCAATTATTTTTTGCGTTATAATGATAGAGCATTATAAATAGTTGTCTTGAAAGCATAAACCATTTAACGCAACAATTAGTTGCGCTTTCTGATGAGGCCCGATATGGATCATACTTTATATAATTATTATTTCAACTTTTCAGATAGGCATAGTTTGAAGCTTCTCTACAGCGCTTTAAATGTCCTTGATGATGGTGTACACGTAATTAATGAAAACGGAGTAACAGTTTTTTATTCTAAGGCGCTGGAATTGATGGAAAACTATAAAGCTGAAGATGTGATTGGCAAGCATATCAGCAAAGCTTATAAGCTTGACGAAGAAAGTAGTATTTTGCTCAGAGTCTTAAAAACAGGGAAACCTGTTACTAATTATCGAACTACATATTACACTGAAAAAGGTATTGAGATTAACCTTATTACAAGTACTTATCCTATTATTATCGACAATAAAATAATCGGCGCTGTCTCTGTTAACAATGATATAACAACGAGCAAACATCTTATTGACAAAGTAATCGACTTACAAAAGCAACTATATTCAAACCTGAAGAAAAATGGCACCAGGTATACATTTGATGACATCATCGGGATAAGCCCTACCATCACAAATACAGTTAAACTGGCAAAGCGTATCGCTGTAAACCTATCACCAGTGTTAATATACGGGGAAACAGGAACAGGGAAAGAAATCTTTGCTCAAAGCATCCACAACTACAGTCTTAAATCCAAGGGACCCTTTGTTGCCATAAATTGTGCAGCTATACCTGCGACACTTCTTGAAAGCGCGCTCTTTGGCACTATAAAAGGAGCTTTTACCGGTGCAGAGGACAAAGCCGGTCTATTTGAAGAAGCTGACAAAGGTACTCTGTTTTTAGATGAAATAAGTTCAATGGACATTTCTCTTCAGGGCAAACTTTTAAGGGTTATCGAATCAAAGACTGTTAGAAGATTAGGCGGAGAAAAAGATATAAAAGTAAACCCTCGAATTATAAGCGCTCTTAACAGTGACCCGCAAATTGAAATTAAAATTAACAAACTCCGCAAAGATTTGTATTACAGGTTGGCAGTAGTTTATCTCACTATCCCTCCGCTAAGAGAACGAACTGAGGATATCAGCCATCTTGTTCAATTTTTTATCCAGTTAACAAATAAAATTATGAATAAAAAGATAAAAACAGCATCTCCCGAAGTTATCGACATATTCCAGCAACATGACTGGCCCGGTAATGTTCGAGAACTTCAGCATGCGGTTGAGCATGCTATGAATTATTCAGAAGACACAGCCGTTTCGCTGGAAGCAAATCACCTCCCACCTCATATTATAAAAAAGTTTTCAAAACTTACCGTCATTAATAGCAACCCAGTATTTGGGAATAAAAGGAACGAACCATTGAAGCAGTGCCTGTTAAAATTTGAACATGAAATGATTAAGAATGCACTTGATAATAACAACGGCAATATTACAAGAGCCGCTAAAGAGCTTGGAATTTCTCGGCAGAACTTGCAAAAAAAGCTGAAAAAGCTTGATATTACTTAATGAAAAGCTTCACCAGGCTAATTCCGAAGCCTGGGATAATAGATTTTCAGGTCTTTTCATGCCACGATAATCCATCCATATATGCTTTCCATCTATTCAAAAGGTAATAATGAGTATAGTCACAGCTCATTCCTTCAACTACCGCCATATGATCTAATACTCGGGCTGGATTCAATTGTATTAAAGAGAAGCGATAAATGAAGCAAAAAAGCTCTTATGCACAAAAGAAAGTGAAGTGTAGAGCTTGTGGTTAATCTGCCCCATTGACGGCAGATTATCAACAAATCCCCACGAACGGCTGAACCCCAATACAAGATGGTTCAGCAGGAAAAGCAACCGATGCGTTTAATAAAGACGGTAGTAAAAAACAGATGGTGAAAGAATATGGGACGCCAAGTTTACTACCGTCAGCGCATCATTAACCATGTCAGTGCAGGCAAAAACACTGCTCAACCATCTGGTCTCGGAAATCCGGGCAAAAAGAGAGAGCTCAGCCCAAGAAGCTTTACTGGTCGCGCTTGATGCGCTGCGCTATCTTGAAAAAGAGCTTTTAATCTTGGGCCCTGGCCAGGTTGAACTGCCGCTGATCGATAGGCTGGAAAGCCACTTTCGTCAGCCCCGCAGCATACAGGCTGAAAAGCTGGTTAACCTGACAGTCTTAAGCGACGACGATGTTTTACTGGTTGAAGAATTTGGCACCAGGGCCATGCAGCAGAACCGTCTGGCCAGGCTGATTGAAGAAACCTACGCCAAAGAGGCCCTGCTTGACGGCAACCGGCTCTGCCTTTTGTTACCCTTGACCCTGGTAGCCCTAAGAGAGCGCTTAAAACCGCTCTGGGAAATGGGAGTGCTTCTGCCCGGCTTCTGTTTATTGTTTCGGTAGGGTAATATTCTTTTGAGTGGAATTATACTTAGTATGAAAAAGATTATTCGCTTTTTCAGTTAATCAAAGGAGCTATTACGTGAAAACAAACTTAACTTATGTATACGGTTTAAAGCCGCCACTAAAATGGGCCGGGGGCAAAAGATGGCTTCTGCCACACTTGCTGCCACTGTGGGAGTCGCACTCAAGCAAACGCCTGATTGAACCCCTCTGCGGTGGCCTGGCGGTAACGTTGGGGCTGATGCCGACCAGAGCCTTGTTAAACGATGTTGATCCGCACCTGATTAACTTCTTTAACTGGCTGCGAAAAGGCCTGCAAATTGAATTGGCGATGGAAAATGATGAAACTCTATATTACAGTCACCGTAACCGCTTTAACGATCTGATCAGGGCAGGTAAAGATAGCACTAAAGAGGCCGCCGAACTCTTTTACTATTTGAACCGAACCGGGTTTAACGGCCTGTGCCGTTTCAATCAGAAAGGTGAATTTAATGTTCCTTTTGGTAGCTACAAGAAAATTAACTATATCAGGGATTACGAGCCTTACAAAGCTGTGTTTTCCGGGTGGCAATTCAGCTGCGGAGACTTTGATCTGTTAGAGTTGGATGAAGATGATTTTATCTATGCTGACCCACCCTATGATGTTGAATTTACAAGCTATTCAAAAGACGGCTTCGCCTGGGACGATCAAGTCCGCCTGGTTAAATGGTTAATTAAACACCCCGGGCCGGTTGTGCTCTCCAACCAGGCAACCGAACGTATTATAGAGCTATATCTTGAAAACGGGTTTACTCTTAAATATTATGATGCTCCGCGAAGAATTAGCTGTAACGGTGATCGAACTCCGGCAAAAGAAGTCCTAGCCACGAGAGGATTATAACGATGGCGCCACTTGATACCAACACAGGTTTGGTTCTTGAACAAATGATACTGCCTTCACTTGGCCACGGCGGCTACGCTTACCAAACTCAGGTTAATATTGGCAGCCGTTTTGGTGGTGGAAGGCATATTCAACAAATCATTACAATAAGTGCGTAAAATCATAGAATGAAGGAAAGCCATCAGTTTCTCCGCACTCCGAATTAGGTAACTTAACTTTATTAGCTAATTCTATTAATATTTTATTAGGAGGTGGCATGATCATAATAACAGCTACTGAATTTAAGAATAAAGTAGGCACATATTTGGTAAAGGCTCAGGAAGAGGATATTGAAGGCACTAAAACCTTTCTCCAAATCTCATAACCCTCCATCTCAATTTCTATTTTCAGTTGATAGAGATTTAATTCTCTCACATCATCCGGGTTTACCGCCGGATATCTTGTTTCATTGTTCATTAATATAATTGCCTTGCGCCGATCAAGAGTAATATAGTTTGCATGCCAGGCCGTCAGGCTCTCTGGTAAGGCCTCAGAACCTTCTGCCGGTTTTAGACTTTCTTTCGGCAGTCCAAGCTTGTCTAAAAGTGTTTTAGTGCATTGAATCAGCACAACAGCTCACTCCTCTGTTTTTTAGTAGACCAGTGCAACAAAGTTCATCATCCTTTAGATTAAAATAATTTTGCCAGCACCTGGCCGTCTTAAGTGAAATATTTCGTGCTGTTTGGACAACATTCTTTATTTCCTGGACATCATACGTTTGAAATAACCAGATCAAAGCTTCGTGGTTACCTTCATTCAGGATGCGGGTTATTACATATTTACTATGTTTACATAAATCAATTGTATCAACAGGAACATCCCAAAAATATATCTTTAGCTCATCCGGGATTTGCATGAGATGCACCTCCAATTAAATCTTATACCAATATTTTACACTAACCATAAAAACCGAGCAACCCTACTATGAGTCAAACCCCATTCCCCTGACTCTTTTGCAGCCCGGGCCGGTTATCTGGCTGATGCCGCCGCTCAGGGGTAAGATTTTGATCTGGGTGCTGATCCTTTCGTTCATGGCTGCTACGTGTGATATCACCCCGATTAACTTGCCGCCCTGCTTCAGGCCAGCTAAAGTTTCCAGGGCAGTGTCTAGGGCTTCCTCATCGAGCGTGCCGAAGCCCTCATCGAGAAAGAGCGAATCGACGCGGACTTTCCTGCTCGACATCTGCGACAGGCCAAGTGCCAGGGCCAGACTGACGATAAAGCTTTCACCGCCTGATAAATTTTTCGTTGATCTTGTCTCGCCAGCCTGGTAGTTATCAATCACATTCAGGACAAGGGGCTGGAATTCATCACGAACCAGCAGGTAACGGTCCGACATTTTCTGCAGCTGCCGGTTGGCATGGCCGATCATCATCTCAAAAGTCAGTCCCTGGGCAAAGTTGCGGTATTTTTTGCCGTCGGCTGAACCGATCAGCGGGTGTAAATTATCCCACCTGCGGCACTCATTCATCTGGGCTTCTATCTCCGCTCGCTTTTCCTCGATTCTCTTCATGGCAGCAGCGTTTTCATTCAACCTGTGTTTAATCGTGGCAATACTCTCGAGCAGTTCTTTAAGGGCTTTCTCGTAATCCCCGGCTTCACTTTCAAGCTCCTCAAGAGTTTTATCGGTAATATTTTTCGCCTCTTCTTCTGCCAGGCGCTTTTCCCGATCCTCCTGCCTTGTCGTAAGGTTCGCCTTGCGCTCGGCCAGCTTTCTTCCCTTTTCCGCCAGCTCTTTTCGCTCTTCAGGGCTCAGCCTGGCATTCAAAAATACTTCTTCATCAGGAAACCCCTGAGATTTTAAATCAGCGCAAAATTGCTCTTCCTGCTTTTCCAGGATCCCTTTCCTCTGCTCAATCCGCTCTTTGAGCGATTCAATATGATCCTTCGTTCTGTTTAATTTTTGCTGAAGTGCCAGGTTGCTTTCCCTGGTTTCCTTTTCGGCTTTTTCTGCAGCAGAAATTGCCTCGTTCAGGCGGCGCTCTTCTTCATCGGGATTTTTCTTCCCATAGATCGTTTTGCGCTCTTCGATAAGTCCGGCCAGGGCTACCCGCACCTTCTGCAACGCTGTCTGCTTTTCAGCCAGGTTTTCATTACGGGCCTTAATAACCGCCTTCAGTTCCTGGAGGTCACTACCAAGTTTGTTTATATGCCTCTCAATTTCTACTTTTTCCTCAACCTGCTTCAACCACTTCTGCTGCCGCTCCTGCAGCTGCTCAAGCAGCGCCGTGACATCCCTGTCGGGAATCTCCGTGATATCCAGCGGCTGCAGCTTTTCAAATAAAAGGCCCTTGCGCTCATGCCTGGTGTTGCGCAATTTCTTCAGGGCTGCCTTGATTTCTCCTACTCTATTTTCAGCCGTCTTTAGATCACCTTTCGCAGTTAGCTCATTTCTTTCAGCTTCAGCTATCTTAACGTGAAGTTCGGCTTCTGATTTTTGTACTTCCTTAATGACTTCTTCCCGATGTTCTGCCTCCTCAATTAACTTATCCAGTTCGGCAATTTTCTTTTCTGTCAGATCTGGTTCAGGCACATTGCCCCTGGCATAGGGGTGTTCGGTTGCCCCGCATAAGGGGCAGGGTTTCCCATCTTCCAGTTTCGACCGGTAGTCTTCCAACTCGGCTATTCTAACCTGGTAAGCCAGTTCACGCTGCAGGCTATCCTTTTCAGCGCGGTATTCGCGCAGCAGCCGCCCACCGAGCAGCAGGTCCAAATCATTCTTGACTTTATCAAGCTTCTTTTTACCTTCTTCAAACTTCAATTTTAACTTTTCGCTCACATCCTGAAACTCGGCAAGTCTTTTTTTAGCCTGTACTTCAGTCTTTACTGCCCCTTCGTATTCAGACTCCCTTTCAGCAATCTCTTTAACTATATTGAACAAACCGTTAAACTGTTCTTCAACACCGGCCAGGTTTCCGACCAGCCAGGCATCACGGGCATCATCTTCAAGGTATTTTTCTGCAGAGATTAGCTTTTCATTAGTCCGGCTAATCTCTTCCTCTTTGCTCTCCACTGCCCGCTCATCCCTGGCAATATCGTCTGCCGCCTTTTGACAGCTATTCTCTTCTTCCAGAACAGCTTTTTTTTGATCAGCAATCTTTTGATCGAGCAGGCGGACCTTTCTAATCAGTGGGGCTGCTGCCTCCAGCTCGGCCTTTGCTTTTCCGGTCATCTTTTCAGCCTGCACCAATGCTGCTGTTCCTTTGCCAGCGGCACTCTCCAGGCCGGGCAGAATTTCCTGCCGCGCCTTCAAAGCACCGTCATCTTCGGCCTGGCTGCTTCGGATCACGGTCAGGCTTGCATAAACACCATCCAAATGGGAGGCGCACTGCGCCATCTCTAGCGCCCGGCGCTCCGGTTTAAAGGAATCGAACTCCTGCTGCACCAGCTTTGCTTCCTCAGCCAGCTTTTCGATCTCTTTCCTCAGTTCGGCGATTGATTTTAGCCAGTTGATCGCCTGGTCTGTCTGTTTGACCAGGGCTGCTAATTCACCCTCATAGATCTCTTTCCGCCCAAGTTCGTTCCGCAGTTCTTTCTCCTCATCGGGCTTTAAGAATTCAATATTTGCAGCTTCAGCCTGTAAAATATCGAGCTTACCCTTCTCTTCA
>JAGYMW010000035.1 GCA_018400435.1 Bacillota bacterium
ATTCAAGCTTTGTCAAAGAACGCAAATAGCTCACAAAGATTTGCTGTTCCCAGCCGGGCTGCTCTGTGATAAAGTGATATACAGGAATCATGAGACATAAAAGGGCAAATTGCGGCGGAGGTTTATATGCACTTTTATGATAAGCAGGTTTACCATAATAGACCCGACAAAAATAGCTATCTGATTTCCTCATTTCTTTCAGGCCTGTTGCTGATCGGCGCTTACCCTCCATTCGAACAGGGTTATTTGGCCTGGTTTGCACTCCTTCCAATGCTGAACGCTTCGCTGCGTGAAACCCCGTTGCGTTCATTCTGGGTCGGCCTGTTATTTGGGCTGCCTGTTAACCTGTATCTGAATTATTATCTCAGCCATGTCCTGTTCCTCTACCTTCCTTTTCCCCTGGCCCTGGCCTTGATGATTGCCCTGGTTCTTTACATCAGCTTTTTCAACGGGCTCTTTAGCCTGGCCGCCAACATGACCAACCGCTACGGTAAAGTCTGGCTGACCGCCCTCGCTCTTCCCACATTGTGGATCTTAGTCGAGTACCTGCGCTCTGCTGGATTCCTTGCTTACAATGTCGGTTATCTCGGGTACAGCCAGTGGAATTACCAGACCATCCTTAACATGACCGCAGTATACGGTTACTGGGGGCTGCCTTTTATCATCGTCCTGTTCCAAAGCCTTCTTATTCTTTACCCAAAGAGAAAAATTCCCCAGGCTAATTATTACCCGGTTGTCATGGTTTCCATCATTTTAATCTCCTGCGGATTGACCCTGCCTTCCACTTTCACCGTTGATAAAGGGGACAGCCCCCTTGCAGCCGCCCTGGTCCAGGGAAACAGCTCACAGGAAGAAATAATTGAACGCGGTAGAGAAACGGTTGTCCAGCGCTATATCTCCCTGACTGAAGCAGCTCTCGATGAGGCTCCCGATATAGAACTGTCGGTCTGGCCTGAGACTGTTTTGGAAATGCAAATTAACGGCAACGGCGAACATCCGGAGCCACTGCACGAGATGGCTGATAATCTGGGAGTGTTGCTTCTTTATGGAGCCAGGATCTATGAGGAGGGGAATTTGTATAATGGCGTCTCCCTTGTCAGGCCGGGATCTGGAAAGTTTTCTACTTACTATAAACACCGCCTGGTACCCTTTGTTGAATATTTTCCTTTTGAAAAATTACTGAACCGCATCCTCGATCTCGATCTGCTGCTGGGACGTTATACCGCGGGGGAAGATATTACTATCTTCAATATTAACGGCACCCCGGTTGGCACAGTAATATGCTTTGAATCATATTTCGGCAATCACACCCGCCATTTTTCCGCTGCAGGGAGCAGGCACCTCTTCGTTTTAACCAATGATAACTGGTTTGGAAAATCAATCGGCCTTGACCTGCATGCCCAGGCCGCTGCCGTAAGGGCTGCCGAAATGGGAATCGGGGTAACCCAGGTAGCCAACAGCGGAATCACTATCTCCTTCGATTACTGCGGCAAAGAGTTATTTCGCTCGGAGAAACAGGAAGAAACCATCATTACCACCCGTCTGGATACAACCAGGCGCGATACTCTTTATACCCGTTACGGCGATTACTTCCCCGCATTCTGGGCCTTCTTCCTGGCTGCAGCCATGACAGCAGTGAAATTGAACGGGAACAAGGAGAGCCGGCTTAAAAAAGAAGGCCACCCTCCCAGGGAGAGCGACCGTTAAATACTGGAACAATAATTAGCTATCTAAAAAGCCAGGATCATCAACACGGCCGAAGAAACCCCTTAACAACCACAACCGGCGTTCCGGCATCGGCTGATCCGCTGACGAGATCGGCGAGACTGGCCAGCACGTCTTCCATCCGCCTTGGTGTTGTACCTTCTTTTTCCAGGCAATCTTCTGTCAATCTGCGTTCCACACTGCTTCGCAGAATTTCTTCGATTTCCTCCGCTGTTTTCTTTTCTACATGATAGCACTGGTCAGCCAGATATTTATACTTCAAACCTTCCCGCACACAGTTCAACCCTGCCGTAATCGCAAAAGCAGCCCGGGGATCGGCTAACTCATAAATACCGCTGGAAGGATCAAGATAGGCTCCGTCACCATAGATCATCACTTCAACCTTGAGATCAAAAACCGCCAATAATTTTTCCTGAAGGGCATCGACAACAGCCTGCCCTTCACGCGGGGCCAGTTTGATTCTCTCACCCGCAGACATATTGCTACCCAGAAGACCCCATTCCGAATATGATTCCCCTTCATCACAGAGTTGGGCAAGAGTCAGGGCATTTTCAAACCAGTCGGTTATTGTTTTCAAAGTTTTGTCCCGTTTATGAATATCGGCAGCAATGACCCCATCGGGTCCGTATTGCAAAGCCTGCCGTGGATCGTTGGACAGCAAAATGACAGCTTTTGCCCCTTCGTCCTCAATAATTGACCGGTAAAGATTGATGTAATCAACCCCGGTAACAGGGTGTTTAAAACTGCGGTCTCCGATATCCTCGAGAGTAATGGGATCCCTGTTCATCTGGAGGACAAAGTCGGGTGAAATAACCTGATTGCCCACTTCATCATCAGGGAATGAAAGCTGAACGATCACTTCTCCCCCCGGAACAGCCCGGGCAATCCCTTTAAGAATCATGGAAAAGCGGTTTCTGCTGGCAATGGGGAAAATTACAGCTATTTTCCCGGCGTCAGGCAGTTTCAGCTTATTCTTCACTTCCCGGGCAATATCATCTATAGTGATATAATTATTCTGGGCCCGGGCTACTACCGATTCGGTAATACAGACAACATCCCCGTTATTTAGCAACCCGTCCCGGTAACAGTCGACCATCCGCTCGTATACCTTTTCCACAATATCCATTCCCGGCAGGATTACGCCCATTTTCAAGCCAAAAGCCATCGGTCCGATATAATCAGGCATGTTCATCATTATTCGCCTCCACTAATTATTTTTCGCTCCTCATTTTTACGGCGGTAATTTGACAGCGCTTTCTGATATTCGGCTAAGGTATTGATATTAACAAAAGATTCCTGGTGAGGATCAAAACGCTCAATATCTTCGCGACCAATAAATTTAATATGCAGATCAGTGTAAAAATCGGTCACCTTGCATTTACCCAGCTTGATCTGTTTCTCAATGACATCGGCACAGGAACGATTATAAAAAGAATGCAGCGGTTGAAAATAAGAATTGATTCTCGGGACGACCGCATCATAGTCAGCAGTAAAACCTTCCATGTACCTGATCAGACGGTTGTTAAGAAAAGGCATGTCACAAGCAACTACAAATTGATAAGGCAAATTTGATGTTCTGAGGCCGGCATGGATCCCCCGCAGTGGACTTTTCTCGGAATTGGTAAACAGGTCGCCAGCCAACCGGACCGGCAAGTCACGATATAGCTCCGGGTGATCGGTTACAACGGTTATTTCTTCAAACAAAAGATTAAGGTTCTTAACAATAAGCTCGATGAGCGATATTCCGTCAAAATCCAGGAGAGTTTTAGGCCGGCCAAGGCGCTTGCTGTCTCCACCAGCCAGGATAACTGCCCCCGAACAAATTTTGTTGTGGCTGCTGATGTCGTTCAAATTTACACCTCTCCATCAATGGGAGATTACTGCTACAACGCTGATTGCTTCGACCGCTTCCTTTCACTGATCATAACCATGACGATACCTATTTCATAAAGCAATAGTAACGGTATAACCATGGCCAGCTGCGAGATTATATCAGGCGGAGTAATTACCGCCGCCAATACCAGCATAATCAGAATAGCGACTTTGCGGTATCTCCGTAAAAACCTGCTGGTCAACAGGCCCAGTTTACCGAGAGCCCAGGTTAATAAAGGCAGCTGAAAAATAACCCCGAAAGCAAAATGAAATGAAAGAATGAAAGATATATATTCACTGATTGTGAATCGGGGTGCCAGCCGCTCTGCAGCAAACTGCAGGAAAAAATCAATGGTAAAAGGGAAAACCACATAATAGGCAAAAAAAATTCCGCCGGTAAAAAGAGCAATTATCCCCAGTAAAACAAAAACAAAAAAATATTTTTCGAGCCGGTAAAGCCCGGGAAAAATAAACGCTGAAAGCTCATAGATCAAAACCGGCAAGGAAAGAATGAGTCCGCTGATCAGGGCTAGCCGCAGGTTGGCCATGAAAGCTTCCGGCGGGGAAAGATAAATCAATTTGACGCCATCGAGAGGTGCTGTCAGCAGGCTCCTGATTAATTCAATCCTGGCAAAGCAGAACGAAGCAGCGACAATCAAAGCGCCTGCCGAAATGATCAGGCGCAGGCGCAGTTCTGCAAGATGCTCGATTACGGGCATGGTACCATCTTTATTCCTGGTCAATTCTTATGTATACCTCCCGGCATAACCGATGCCGCCCCGTGATCCCCCTTTCGCCATACTGAGCTCATTTAAAACTAATTGACGTGATCATTACTTGGGATCTTTGGGATCAGAATCAGACCCGGCTGTTTCATCGGTTTCGGAACCGCCTTTTAAACCCTGTTTTAACTCAACTACACTTTTCCCGATTGCCTTGGCCAGTTCAGGAAGTTTTTTAGATCCGAAAATCAGGAGAACTATCACCAGAATAGCGATTATTTCCCATGGTCCAATCTTACCGAACATCTCCCAACCTCCCAGCTAAAATTCTCTACATTTACTGAAAGCGTTCAATATTATTGTAACACACTATAACATCCACGGTAAATGCAGCGCGATCACTCACCGTAAAATCTTACCCGGGGAGGATCGGGCTCACTGAACCTGTAGTTCTCTTTATACCTGCCTGGAGAGCAACATATGCTCAGCTTGGTTTATCTATATCATTATCATCCAGGCTGATTGTATCCTTGAGCTCCCTGGTAGCTTTCTTAAATTCTCTTAAACCATTGCCAATCGATTTTCCCAATTCGGGCAGTTTGGCCGGTCCGAAAATAATCAATGCCACAATCAGGATCAGCAATATTTCCCAAATACCGATTTTCCCAAACAATCCCTTCACCTCCATAATAAAACAAACCCGTTCCCGTCTTTGAACAATGCAAGCCGTGTTATATTATAGCTTATCTCATAACTAATTACGATAACCCGGCCCGTCTTTTTAAATATTACTCCGGGCCAGTTTTAAAATAACAAACAGGGCGGGTGCCCCCAGTGTTACCCATAATCCTCCCAGGCCGTACCTGATAAAACCAAGGGCGGGCACCGATGAAGGTAAATAGCCGCTCAGGCCCATGATCAAACCGAAAAGCACACCCAGACCAATCACTACCTTCAACATCCGGGCAGTAAAAGGTCCTTCAACCAATGAGCCCACTTTCTCCTTTTCAATAACATAACCACAGGAAGCACCGGCCAGCAAACCAAGTACTTTTGGCGGATCGACTCCCGGTAAAACAGCAGCCAGCAATGCAGGCAGTACAATCGACATTAATACCAGAAATGGCCAAGAAAATTTATCCAGCCAACCTTTTTCATAAAGATAACCGCTCACCCAGATAAAAAATAGCAAAAATGCAACGCCCAAAGTAAACCCGCCAAGTATATCACCAGGGAAATGATAACCGAGAACCATCCGGGAAAGAGCAATCATCACCACAGCCACAACGGCCCAGATCCGGCAGAAGTTACTTTTTAAACGAACGGCCAGGTAACCCCACACTGTAACCGCTGTCAGAGTATGCCCGCTGGGGAAAGCATAACTACCGGCCGGGTGAACTACCCCCTCTATGGAAGGTCGAGCCAGCATCGTTAAATCTTTGATCAGATTGCTGAAAGCAGCGGAACTGAGCAATACAAAAGCTCCCCAGAAACCAAGTTCTTTATTGACATTCCACATTAGGATACTGAAAAATCCCATAAAAAACTGGTCATCGCCAAGAAAGGTAAAACCCCTGAATATAGCTTCAAGCGGTCCCCTCCGCCATTCCTGAAGAGAACGGATCAGCTCAATGCTACGAGTCTGAGGCCAGGCTGCAACGAGAATCAGGGCACTAACTGCCACCAGAAGAAATAAAAATATTTTCCAGAATAGTTCCCACTGCGGGTATGTAGAAAAATATGGCCTTTTTACCGGCGGGATGTGCATTGATTTTATCTCCTCCTGCAGCCGGCTGCCCTTGCAGGTGCTGGCTAATGTTGTCTAACAAGAAATAGTATCCTTTGATGTCCAATCTATTCTCAGGGGTAGGCTGCATCAGCCCGGCGGAGCTGTGCCAGGTCATCCCGGCAGGGCTTTTCAGCTTCAGGAATCTGTTTCGGGTTCATTAAAATCACGAATAACTCTTTCAGCCTGTTCCAAAAAATTGTGGGGCACTAAAACCTGCACTTCTAAAGCCGACCCCCCGATAACCCTCATTGCTCCACTGTAGGGGCTGCTGTCAGCTTTACGAGCTGGAATGCCTTTGTCCTCTAAAAAACCGCAGATTATGTCAGCCTCGATATCGTTGGCCGCTTCCATCAATACCACCCATTTTTCAGCCATCAGTACTACCCCCGGTTTATTTTTTATAGAACTTGGGTGCCTTAAAGATATTCTTTCCCTTTCTTCTTAATCCTTCAACCCCTGAAATAGCTTCCATCAAAGAGAAATAAGATAATCTAAAGTTAATCTTAATAAGAACTGCAGACGAAACAAACCTGCCTGAACGGAAAAAGGAGAATAAGATTGCCATAAAGAATTTTTTCCAGAGTCCAGCCGTATTGGAAAACCGGGAAGGCGGAAAAAATATGTCAATCAACCAGAAACAATTAAAAAAAGCAGGTGCAAAAGCAGGAATATTAAGAATCGGGGCAGCCGATACCCGCCAGCCTGACTCGCTTCTGAAAAAACTGCAGCGGAGGGCTGCAGAAGGACGTGTGACCCCTTTTGAAGAGCAGAACCTCCTGGCCAGAATTTCTCCGGAAAAGCTGCTGCCCGACTGCCGCAGTATCATCGTAATCGCCATCCCTTATGCAGCACCAGAGAAGTCTGTAGCAGTGAGTTCTGACCAACCGCGAGGCCTTGTTGCCCGCTGCGCCCGGGCCCTTGACTATCATGATGTCGTGAAAGACCGGGCTGAAGCAATCATCAGAATAATTAGTGATGAAACAAAGAACCCTTTCCATTACCGCATCCTCTGTGACAGCAGCCCGCTCGTAGAACGTGAACTGGCTTTCAGGGCCGGCATCGGGCATATTGGAGACAACTGTACCCTGATTACCGATCTTTACGGCTCATTTACCGTCCTGGGAACTATCCTGGTGAATAAGGAGATTGAAACAGGAGAACCCTCTAAAAAAACCTGTATAAACTGTCAGAAATGCCGGGAAGCATGCCCCACCGGCGCCCTGCAAGCCCCTTTCATTATTAATCCCTACCTCTGCCTTTCTTATCTTACCCAGGCACCCGGGGTATTCCCCCGGGAGATGCGCCCGCTTCTGGGAAACCGCATCTACGGCTGCGATGAATGCCAAAATGCATGCCCATTGAATAAAGAAAGAGCTGCATCACCTTTCGCTGAATTCGCTTTTAATTATTTCCCTGCTGAACCGTTTCTCCTGCCGATGCTGGAGATGACCGGTAAAGAGTATGCTCTTACTGTCGGGCTCACATCGGCCGGGTGGCGGGGTAAAACTACTCTTCAGCGCAATGTTATAATCGCCCTGGGCAACAGCGGCGATCCCCGGGTGGTAAAACCACTTGCCCGCTTGCTGGAGAACGATTCCCGTCCGCTGATCCGGCTCCATAGCGCCTGGGCCCTGGGACGAATTGGCGGCTCCGGTGCACGTTTTTATCTGGAAAAAGCAAGGCATCACGAAATTGATCCGGCCGCCAGAGAAGAAGTGGAAATCTCCCTTGAGGAACAGTAACCAGGGCCACAGGACGGCCTTTCGATCATTTTCTGCAGTGACAGGAAACCTCTATTTTTTCATTCCCCTGAAGATTGTCATAACAGCCACTCCTATAACGGCCAGGCCGCCAAGAAGGGCCGGTACTGCCAGGCGCAAAAATTGACCGTGCTGCATGGCCCACCGTTGATCATAATTAATCCAGCCGTGTTCAAATAAAGTCGGGAGACTAAAAATCATGAGCAGCGAAGCAAGAACAACAGGCAACCATCTTAATTTGTTTTTTTCTTCAGATCCCGTAAAACCGATAAATGCAGAAAACATTTCCGAGAAAATACCGCTGTGCATATCGATGAGGCAAATTACCAGCAATAAAAGTCCTAAAAATGTAATAGCCAGATGGCTCATACCATAGTAAGCCAGAACAAGCAGTAGCACAAGAAGGACAGTTAAGTCCACGATAATGAATAATGCTGTTTGACGAGATTTCATCTGTATTCAAATCACCACTTTCCACTGGTTCTGGTTAATCAGAGCAGGAATCGGGGAAAATTAAGCCAATACCATATGCCATAAGCAATACCCGGGAGGCGGTAAAAACATGAATAACTCATTTCGACTGATGTACCTCAAGGGAATCCCTGTAGAGATCCATATCAGCTGGCTGTTGATTTTTTTCTTATTCAGCATCACCCTGGCCCTGAGTTATTTCCCCGCTGTCGTCGAAGGGTTGGAATCACCGGTCTACTGGCTGGCAGCTGTCCTGACCACGCTGGTCGTCTTTGCTTCTGTTCTGACCCATGAATTTGGTCATTCACTGGTTGCTATCAGGGAAGGTATCCCCATTAAGAAAATCGTTCTTTTTGTGTTCGGCGGTGTTGCCCAGATGGAATCAGAACCCAAAAGCCCGGCCGCAGAATTTAAAGTTACTGCCGCCGGCCCCCTGACCAGCATGGCTATTGCCATTGTCGCCGCTGCACTTTATTATTTATTCTTTTCTTCCGGGCAGCTCATCGGTGAAGCAGTCGTTTTTGTTGCCCGTCTCAATTTGATTATGGCTGTATTTAATCTTATACCTGCTTTCCCCCTGGACGGGGGGAGGCTTTTCCGTTCCATCGTCTGGTATTTCGGGAAAAATATCCTCTTGGCAACAAGAATCGCTGTCGGCCTGGGCAGTGTGATCTCCTTTGTAGCCATGGCTTTCGGTTTCATGCTTATTTTTTTCCAGGGCGACCTCTGGGGTCTGTGGCTCATTTTCATCGGCTGGATGATCTACCAGGCCGGTCAGTCCAGTTACTCCCAGCTCATTTTCAAAGAAACCTTTGCCGGTATGAAAGTATCTCAGCTGATGAGCACGGACCTGCAGACGGTCTCGCCGGACGATTCTCTCGAACAGCTTGCCGAGTGCTTTTTAACTTATAAATACGGCGCCTTTCCGGTTGTTTATGGTTCAACCACTCACGGGCTGGTATCACTTCAGAATATGAAAGATGTTCCTCGTGAGAAATGGTCTGAAAAAAGGGTTTCACGTATACTGACTCCATTAAAGGATACCCTGATCCTGCACCCCAATACCGATGCCGCCGATGCAATGATGAAAATGGCTTCACTCAATGCAGGCCGGGCCCTGGTGATGGACAACGGAGAGCTCGTCGGACTGCTCAGCCGTACTGACATGATGCGCTTCATGCAGATGCATATGGTCCTCGGATCTGATTAAAACCCTGCATCCACCGGTCAATCCGCTTCTTCAAGCAGCTGGGCTCTATCATTGAAGAAAGAGCGAAATCCAAGCTGGATAATCAGGTATACCGTTAACCCCACGCTACCCAGAATGCACATCATAATTACGATCTGGTATTTAATCGAATTTAGGGGGGAAACCCCGGCCAAAATTTGCCCTGTCATCATACCGGGTAGAAATATTATGCCCATACCAAGCATGGAATTTACAGTGGGTATAACCGCGGCGTTAAAGGCATCACTCAAATAATTTCCGGCTGCGGCCCGTGGTGACGCACCAAGCATAAGCGATTCTTCAATCCGTGCCCGACCGCTGCAAAAAGCCTGGGCCAGGCGTTCCGTTCCCAGGGTGATCCCGGTCATTGAATTACCGACCGTCATACCGGCGATAGGAATAAAATAGCGCGGGGCATACCACGGGTCTGCTGCGATAACAACAATCATAAAATAAGCCAGCGGCAGAGTTGTCCCTACAAAAAGAGCCGGAGCAAGCATATTTTTTAAGCGGTGACCAATCTTCCCCTTCAGGCGGCCGTAAATCGTCACAAGGGCAAAACCCTGCATGGCAAACAAAACAAGGAGGGAAACAAGTACATGCTGCTGCCTGAAAACCAGATCGAGAAGGTAGCCGGCCAGAACGAGCTGAATAGTCATCCGAAGGGCAGAAACCCAGAATTCATTGCCCCGCCCCAGTTTAAGAAAATGGGACATTAGAAGGACAAGAACGAGGAAAAAATAAGAAGCAGCCATGCGCCATATTTCAATCGACTGCAGTTCGCTCACGGGCATAACCCTCCTGTCTTAGTTCCACTATCTGCCCTTTGTCCAGGATCATTGTCCCATCGGTATATCTTCCGGCCAGCGAGACGTCATGAGAAACCATGATTACACTTCGTCCGCCTTCCTGGACCCAGTTATTAAGGTAGTTATAAACAGTGCGGCTGTTTTCTTCATCGAGAGCAGCTGTCGGCTCATCAAGCAAAATAGTTTCCGATTCCAGCAGCAGAGCCCGGACCAGTCCTAATCGCTGTTTTTCTCCACCGGAAAGTTTATTGGTCTGCCGGCTGAGAAACCCATCCAGGCCAAAATGGGAAAGCATCTTTTCTATCTTTTCTTGCGAAACAATTTCTTTACGGTTAAAATTAAATACCAGCAGGATATTGTCATAAACTGTCCCGGGAAAGATGTAAGGCGAATGGGAAACCATTACCGCTTTCCTTCTTAATTTGACCGGATCAATGGAAAGGATATCCCGTCCCCGATAAAGTATTTCTCCCCGGTCACAGGCAATCAGGTTGTTTAAAAGCTTGAGAAAGGTGGTTTTGCCGCTTCCGCTGGGTCCGGAAACCAGGAAAAGGGAACCTCCCGGTATATTTAAAGCCGGTATGGTTAAGACCCTGTTAAAACTAACCTCGCGAAGGCGATAAACATCTTCCATAACTTAACCTCCACAACACTGTAGAAGAAGGTGAAACAGCTGTGTCTTCTATCATTGAACCGGTTAAAACAGGAATTATGAAAAGCTTCCGGCTGCTCTGGCTGTTGATAAAAATTGTTGTCCCCATATCCTGTCTCATGGCGGTCCTCGATTATTACGGTATCGTCGGAGCGGTTGCCGGGTTTTTTACCCCGGCGATGGCTCTTTTCGGACTGCCCGGAGAGGCAACCATTGTCCTGCTGCTCAGTTTTTTTGTTAGTGTATATGCCGCCCTGGGCGTATTAACAACCCTGGCCCTTACTTCACAGCAGGTTACTGTTCTGGCAGTAATGATCGGCATCTGCCACGAACTGCCAATGGAAACTGTGGTATGCAGCTATACAGGTCTACCCATACCAGTTTCCGCCGCTCTGCGCCTCTTTACCGCCCTCGGAGCCGGATTCCTCCTGAATATGATTTATATCCTGGTTGGAGGAGGCTAAATAAATGGAAGTAATAAATCTGATCTTTCAGACTGCTGCCGAAAGCCTGCTGAGTATAGGACGAATTGCCCTTTATCTAATTCCGATTTTAATTCTCATTGAACTGGCCCGCTATTTCCAGATCATCGAGAAAATAACTGGCAGGATAAAAGGAGCACTTGATTTTTTGACTTTACCCCAGGAAGCAGCTTTTCCCCTGCTGGGCGGCATGTTTTTCGGGATTATTCTCGGCTCCGCCCTGATCATTGAATATGCCCGGGAAGGCTACCTGAAAAAACGCGACTTTATGCTCATCGGTATTTTCCTCAGTATTTCCCACTCGATCATTGAAGATACCTTCATCTTTGCCGTTTTCGGCGCCAACCCGGTGGTGCTGCTGGGAGTACGCACAATCCTGGCCATTCTCATTACCAGAGGGGCGGCATTTCTCCTGGACCGCCTGGCAGCAAGAAAAGTTTAAACGTTGTAAGCCTGAAATTCTTCAAAGATCGCTTCCACCTCAATCGACCAGTTTAGAAGCAGTTCATCTCCCATAAAGGGAGCTACCAGCTGCAGACCCAGCGGCAGTCCATTGGCTGCTTTTCCGGCTGGTATCGATATCGATGGAAGACCACTGTTGGTCCAGGGCATGTTCATAGCTGGATTTCCGGTCGTCGAAAGACCTTCCGGGGCCGGACCGGGAGCAGCGGGTGTAATCCAGAGATCAATTTTTTCTTCCCTCATCACTGTTTCCAGTTCCTCGCGCAGTTCTTTTTGTCGTTTTCTTGCTTCAGCCAGATCCCGTGATGAAACATTTCGCCCTTCTTCAATTAATTGGGCTGTCCTGGGCCTGTAGAGATGGGCAAAACGTCCGTAAAGATCGGCATGTTCGAGGGCCATTTCCGCAGAAATCAGGACATGGTGCCAGTCGGCAATTTCTTCTATGTTATTCAGCACATTAATTTCTTTTATTAAATAACCCTCTGCCCGCAATTTTTCCAGCTGATTGGTGAATACCTCAAGAGCTTCGGGTGAAGCTTGTTCCAGGTAAGCCCCCCTGGGAATGCCGAGGGTAGGCTTGTAGGAAACGCTAATCTCTTTCCACCTGTTACAAAGAATCTCCGCCGTCAGGATCATCCCCTCTACATCCTGGGTAAAACAGCCGACATGATCGGCCGAACGGGAAAAATAAAGCAAACCGGAGGATGGTATACGGTTGTAGCTCGGTTTAAAACCGACCACCCCGCAGAAAGCGGCTGGTCGGTTAACCGATCCGATGGTCTGCGTTCCCAGAGTCAGCGGACTGAAACCGGCTGCCACTGCAGCAGCAGACCCGCTGCTTGACCCACCGGGTGTATGGTTTAAATTATGCGGATTGTGGGTCGGTCCCGGTTCAAAATAGGCGAACTCTGTAGTCACTGTTTTCCCAAGAACCAGTGCCCCGGCCTGACGCAAAATCCTCACGCATTCCGCTTCCGGGCCGGCTAAAACTTCCGGGTCAAGATTTGAATTAGCCCGGGTGGGAAAACCGTCAACCCGGTAAATATCTTTTACTCCTATTAACACACCGAAGAGAGGAGGCCTTTTTGCCGGCTCGGAGTACGCTTCCCGTAGAGATTCCGCTTCCCTGATCAATCTCTCGCGGCGCTTTTCTTCAGGCAAAAAAGACTGTATTTCCGGATCAAGCTGATCAATAAGATCACAGGTTTCATCAATGTACTCAAGGACATCGCGCTTTCCGCCTGTTAGTTCCCGGGCCAGGGAAGCCAGAGGTAACGAATGAAGATACAAAGGGGATCCCTCCTTATTTTGAAAAATATCATTAGATATCTCCGCTCTTCATAGAAGTACGGAGTAATACAGCCTAATTTATATGGCCGATGATATCCAGAAGCTTAACCTGTTATGCCTCACCGGGTCAATGCCCTTACATTCCTTCGTTCTGTCTTAGGATAAAAGCGGAGATAGTGTTTTAAGCTTTGATGCTGCCTCAGTGGACTAATTGAGGAATTCTCATTATCTCCGCTGCAGGCTTGATAGAAATTTCTTCAAAGCGGGAGCCAGCTCTTCTCGACGCAGGGCATATTCAAGGGTCGCTTCTAAAAAACCGAGCCGGTCGCCTACATCATAACGCCTGCCGGTAAAACTATAAGCCCAGACCGGATGCCGGGCAGCAAGGGTATTCAGTCCGTCAGTCAGCTGGATCTCGCCTCCCCTGCCGGGAGCGGTTTGCTCAAGGATAGAGAATATGGCCGGGTCAATAATGTATCGGCCGAGGACAGCAAGGTCGGAAGCGGCTTCCTCACGAGATGGTTTTTCAGTAAGCTGTTTGACCCGGACTACAGGAGAATCAGGATCATCCGTATCAACAATCCCATACTTGTGGACATTTTCCCAACCCACCCTCTGGGTGCCGAGTACTGTCTGCCCCTTTTCAGCATAAACATCAATCAGCTGTTTGATACAGGGGACGGAAGCATGGACAATATCATCACCCAGAAGAACGGCAAAAGGTTCGCTGCCGATAAAACTGCGGGCACAGAAAACAGCATGACCCAGGCCGAGGGGCTCTTTCTGACGCATATAGAAGATATTGGCCAGCTCGCTGATTTTAAGTATTTCCTCCAGATCTTCTTCTTTTCCTTTTGTCCGGAGCAAATCTTCCAGCTCCGGGTTTCTGTCAAAGTGATCTTCAATAGCCTGTTTATTACGCCCTGTTATGATCAATATCTCCTCTATCCCCGCTTCAGCCGCTTCTTCCACTACTAACTGGATGGTCGGCCTGTCAACGATGGGCAGCATCTCCTTGGGCAGGGCTTTGGTGGCCGGAAGAAACCTGGTTCCCATTCCGGCTGCCGGAATTACCGCTTTCTTTATTACTGAGATGATCGGTCACCCTCTTTCATTAATTAGGTAAAACTGAGTTTCCCTGTAAGGTTGCGGTTTTGCTTGTTAGCCATTATTTCTGCAGTTTTTCCAATATTCCTTCCTCATCATGGCAGAGAAAATAATTGCCCTGTCAGCCGCATTAATGCCTGCAAATTATTAAGACCCTGAATTTAAAAAATCCACTAACAAATGAGTTTCTTCCTTCCTGGAAAAAGGATCAGTACATTAAAGAAAGAACTCTTTTAAAAAGATCAAGGGGGAGTAATCATGAAAACCATGCATGCAGCGCGCCTGGTTGAGATAGGGGAACCGCTGGAAATCGCCGAGCTTGGAATCCCACAACCGTCAACGGGTGAAATACTGGTCAGGGTCAGGGCAGCCGGCATCTGCAGCTCTGACATTCATTACCAGGACGGACGCAGCAAGGTGACCAGGCTACCAATTACCCTGGGGCACGAAATAGCCGGTGAGGTAGCTGCATGCGGAGAAGGGGCTACTTTATTTAACCCCGGCGACAGGGTATGCCTCTTTTACCTGATTACGTGTGGAAAATGTATGATGTGCTGTACTGGCAGGGATAATTACTGCAAAGAAGCAAAAATGCTGGGGAAAAACATCGACGGCGGCTTTGCTGAATATCTGGTTGTCCCCGAACGCAATGCTTTTACTTTCCCTGATTCCATTCCCTTTTCCAGGGCGGCTCTGATGACCGATGCAGTAGCTACTCCTTTTCATGCCCTGAAACGGGCTCACATCCAAACCGGTGATGATGTTTTGGTGATCGGAATCGGCGGCCTGGGCATCCATGCTGTTCAGATTGCCCGGATTATGGGCGCAGGGAAAGTTATTGCCATGGATCTCTCCCCGGAGAAGCTGTCTTTGGCAAAAAAAGTTGGCGCAACAGCAGTCATTAATCCCCTGGAGGACAACGTGGAGAAAAGAATTGAAGAAATTACGGAAGGCCGGGGTGTAGATGTTGCGATCGAATTAATTGGCTTATCCAGAACAATCCGCCAGGCGGTCGACAGCACCGGCCCGGGCGGCCGCACGGTTGTAGTCGGTATCTGCCCGGAAGAAATGGGCCTTAACCCGTACCATGACCTGCTTTTAAAAGAACGAACCATCCTGGGCAGCGCCGATCAGAGCAGGGCTGACTTTCCAACTATTATAGAGCTCGTAGCCCAGGGACGTCTTGATTTAAGCCATTCCGTAAGTCTTGAACTGCCCCTCGCGGAGATAAACCGGGGACTGGATATACTCAGGCAGAAAGAGGATAATCCGGTCAGAATTGTAATAACCTTTCCTTAACTTAAACCGGTCCCGGTGCTTAAATCTTCATTCGTTTCAACCCTGACCAGGTCGGGAAATTTCGCCCTTATCCTGGCGTCAATTTCCGGCGGGATAATCGACTCCACCGGTTCCTGGAGCAATTGAGCGGCTACTTCTTCGGCCCGTTTCCAACTATCTTTGCTTCCTGCATCAAACCACCGCTGGTACTGCTGACGATCACTGGCCCGGGGCATATAACTTTCAGTACGCATATATTTCACCGTATGTTCTTCACCGAGGTAGTTGCCTCCCGGCCCAACTTTGGCAATGATATCAAAGGCCAGAGTATCCCGGTTTATATCGATACCCCGCAGGGTGCGCAGGCAGCTGCCAACGATATCATTATCAATCACATACTGGGCATAAGATACTGTCATTGCCCCGTCGAGCATGCCGAAGGCTTCATGAATGTAGTTCCCTCCGGCCAGTGCCGCCAGCATGGCCGTTGTAGCACCTTCATGAGCAGCCTGAGCATCGGGCAGTTTGGAATCAGTTGCTCCCACCGTCAAGTAGCAGGGCAACCGGTAATACTGGGCCATCTGGGTAATGGCAGCATTCATCAGGCCTGATTCGATGCTGCCCATGAGAAATGACATAGTCCGCATATCCATAGTTACCGGGACAGCACTGTAAAGAACAGGTGTTCCCGGATTGACCAACTGGCTGAGGATCACTCCCATCAAAGCCTCCGCATTCTGCTGCACCAGGGTACCGGCCAAGGTAATCGGAGCCGTCGCTCCCGCAGTCGGAGCGGTTGAAGTAGCCAGCGGAAGACCATAACGGGCTATCATCATTATATATTCCGCATGTTCCGGACTGACCTTAAGCGGACTGGTGATGGAAGAAATGAAACCAATAAAAGGACGTTTCTGCAGTTTGTCAAGTCCACCCGCTATAATAGAAGCAATCTCAATAATATCTTCAACGCCCTGCTTGTTGAAAATACCGCCCATTACCGGCTTACTGGTGTTGAGCAAAGCCTGATATTTTGTATTGACATCCACGGCATCGATATTGATGTCGTGCGGATAAACGGGAATGATAAAAAAATCGAGATTTTCAAGCTTATCGGCCAGCCTGGCCAGGTCGGCCACATCGCGGATCGTTCCCGGCCGTTTATTACGTTCAAGATCCAGTACATAAAGAGCCAGACCGCCGCTGCCGAAATGGACTTGTTTCCCGCCAACGGTGATGCTTTTCCCTTTCTGTCTTCCGTAAAAGACAAATTCAGACGGGGCCTGCTTAATCGCCCGGGAAACCAGTTCCCGTGAAACATAGACCCTGTTTAGATCATAATCGACCCTTGCACCGTTTTTCTCAAACAGCTCAAGGGCCGGTGGGTAATTTATCTCAAATCCCACTTCTTTTAGGACGCTGATCGATGTTTCATGAATGCGGCTTATTTCCTTTTCCGATAATACCCTGTAACCCCCACCTTCATAAATCGGCCTGCGCATTATTAGAATACCTCCAGAACAAAACTTAAATTACCGGTAATGCAAATCCAGGCTAATTCTCACTGATTTTCTGCCAATTTGTAACCATAGCCCTGATTATATCAGCCCTTGTGATAATTCCCTGCACTCTTTTACTGTCATCCACCACCGGGATACGATTGATGTTGTGTTCGTGCATCAGTCTGGTTACTTCATTAATTGTGGTTTCCCCGTCCACAGAAATGGCATCCCGGGTCATCAGGGTTTCCACTGTTGTAGAAGCTACCAGTTCTATTACTTCAATACCCCTGTGGGTTATATCAACATGAAGAACTTCCTTGCCCTTTGTGAAAACCTGATGCGGGTCGCGCAGAGGTTGGCCAATGATCTGTTGAGTATACCGCAGTATATCAGTCTCCGAAACGATGCCTATTAATCGATCATCATCGTCAACAACTGGTATACCGCTGAAAGAATTCTCATCAAGGATTTCGGCCGTCTTTTTTAGCGGTGTATCGGCTTTAATTGTAATCACCGGACAGGTCATAATCTCCTTTGCCATTAGGGTCATACTAATCCCTCCGTTTTCAGATGTCAATATCCTGCATAGTTATCACCGGCATAATTCTTGTATTAATGCTGCAAAAACCATTTTAACAAATAAGGGCAAGCACGTTTTCTTCATCTCTGCTTGCCCTTATGTTTATTCAATATTCCGGCCAATTTAGAACCGGTTGGGGCTGCCCTTTATAGTACTGATTATCTGAACAGCCTTTCCGTTTTAAACAATCAACCTGCTGCTTAAGGGGCAGGCACTCCCGAATTAATGACCTCAGCAAGATCACTGATTGTTACGATACCCAGTGCATCAGCATCATCCTGGCGCATCATCAGGGTATAGGTATTGTCAAAAGGAGTGTAGTCCAGCCAGACCAGGCCATTCTGTTCCAGGTCTGTTTCACTGACTACAGCATAGCATTCTTCCGGATCGGTTATTGCTTCATCAAATCCAAGGTGCGATATTAAAGCAGTCCCCGTATACTCCCAGTAAATGTCGACTTCACCGCCTTCTTGAGCTTCCCTAACGACAACGGTGCCACCTAGACCGGTCTGATCAACCGTCGGAATACCGTTGTATTCAAGGGCCAGGATGGTGATCTGACCGAGTGTCAGCTGTTCGGTGAATTCTTTCGAGCCTACCACTACAGGATCACCCGACCCCATTTCTACCGGGTCATCGCCGATAAAGCCCTGTTCAAGAAGCCATTCTTCGGCAACTTCCACAGATAAGAATTCTTCAATGTCTACCTGCATGTTCATGTTCGACATCGTTTCAGCGTCAAGCGCTGCCACTATGGGGTTCAGAATGTCGGCAATTTCCGGGTACATCTCCAAAGTTTCCTCACGGACAACCGGAGCACAGTTGTAAACCGGGTGGAAACGTTTGTCGTCTACCAGGTTAACCAGTTCAAAAGCGGCAATCCGACCATCGGTGGCAAAACCCATAGCCACAGGTAATTCACCGTCGCGAAGAGCACTGTAAGTAATACCAAGGTCCATAACCGATACATCGTCGAATTCAAAACCATACAGCTCGGTCAGACCGATATAGCCATCGTCACGGATGGAATATTCATGGTCGGTAGCAAAAACCCATCCGCCACCGGAAGCCGTTTCTTCACCATTTTCCTCTCCGTTTTCAACTGCTTCTTCACCATTTTCAGCACCCTCATCAACTCCATTGTCACATCCCAGCATAAAGAAAGGCACAGCCAGAATCAACACAAACGCCATTACTTTCCATAAAGCTTTCTTACTCATAAGAAATATATCCCCCTTTTTTAAATTGCTCTTTGACAGATCCGATATAAACAAATCAGTAAATCAGAGTTTTTTCATCACCACCTGACAAGATGTTCTTCTACCTGTCCGACTATATAGTCGAGGATAATTGCCGTCAGGGCAGCCAGCCCGGCTCCGGTAAAGATAACCATATCGCGGCGTACAGAGAGGCCGGTTACTATTAAATCGCCGAAGCCGCCGCCCCCGATGAAAGTAGCCAGGGTAGCCGCGCCAACATTAATAACCACTGCGGTGCGGATACCGGCTATAATAATAGGATAAGAAATGGGCAGTTCGATGCGGGTCAGAACCCGCAGGGGGCTCATCCCCATACCCTTGGCCGATTCAATAATACTTGAATCAACATTGGCAATACCGGCAAATGTATTGCGCAAAATGGGCAAAATAGAATAGAGAAACAGGGCAAATACGGCAACCCTGAAGCCCAGACCCAGGATGGTAAAGAAAAGAGCCAGGACAGCCAGGCTGGGAATGGTCTGCCCGATGTTGACCACATTTTCCACACCGCGGCCCAGGTAGTACAACTTTGGACGGGAAAGCAAAATGCCTCCCAACACACCGACTACAATTGCCCCGACCATCGACACCAGCAGCAATCCCATATGCTCGCGCAGAGCCTTGAATACATTGCTGTATGTAAGTGAACGGGCCACCAGGGAATCAGTCGGATTATTGGTCGTATAGATGACGATAACCACACCGACAACGATCAGCAGGAGGGGAATGATAACCCATTTCCCAAGCTTCCGAAACATGTTAATTATCCTCCTTTACGACATGGAGCAGGTCTCCCAAAGTGATCGTTCCCTGATACTGGTCGTCTTCGTTTACCACGGCCACATAACCTTCACCGCACTCCAGCATTACCGAGAGCGCATCGTTCAGGGTAGCATCGTCAGTGACCGACTCAATTACTTCATGCACGTAGTCAGAAGCTACCTCTCCCGCTCTTTTCTTCAAATCGCTGATCCCGATAATGCCTTTCAGCTTGTTGTCGCGGTCAACTACCATAACAGAGCGGATATCGCTTTCATCAATGCGCTTCTTAATATCATCAACCGACATGTCAACGGTGGCCGGATCAAGCCTTTTCACTGAATCAAGTATTTCACGAATGCGGATCAGATGCAACCGCTTAATCGATCTGTTCCGACCAACCAGGTTTTCTACAAATTCATTGGCCGGAGTGCTCAATAAATCACTGGGTGTGGCATGCTGAATTAGCTGCCCTTCTCTCATCACGGTGATGGTGTCACCCATTTTGATCGCCTCGTCAATATCGTGGGTGACAAAAACAATCGTCTTGCCCACCCTTTCTTGAATCCGCAAGAATTCATTTTGCAGGCGGGCCCTGGTGATCGGATCGACAGCCCCGAATGGCTCGTCCATCAACATAATCGGCGGATCGGAAGCCA
>JAGYMW010000036.1 GCA_018400435.1 Bacillota bacterium
TTCCCAATCTGCTGACCTACATGCTCGATCTGGAATTCAACCTGCGGGTAATTGAGCTGCAGGAACCTGACATAGCGCAGGGTAGCGCTGTCCCTGCCCTTGGGGCTGCCGCTGATCACCGCTATTTTCACTTTAAAAACCTCCCCCGGGATATCTTTTTACAATCAAGATTAACCTGATATTTTTTATCCTATCTATCCGGCCGTGATAATTATTTTCAGACGTCATTAATATTTAATTAATCAGGTTTTGTTGCTCCAGTTATTTTTAGCTTTTCCTTACCCTAAAGTTTATCGGTAATTGTTGATTTTGTAAATTTTATTTTTTAATAAAAAAATAATATCAGAAAATTATATATTGGCAGGCATATTGTTATTTGCGCCGAATAAAAAAAGGGAGACATAAACACAAGGAGACTATGAGAACAAAGGAGGGCGGAGGTTCAAGGAAGGCATATTTACTGAAAAAGAGTTCACACTACGTAAAACAAGGAGCAAAAAGCAGATGGAAATATTAAAGGTCTCAGCAAAATCGAATCCAAATTCTGTGGCCGGAGCGCTGGCGGGTGTAATCAGGGAAAATGGAAAAGCTGAAATGCGGACAATTGGAGCGGGGGCATTAAACCAGGCAATCAAGGCGCTGGCCATTGCCCGCGGTTTTGTTGCTCCCAGCGGGGTTAACCTTATCTGCATCCCCGCTTTTTTAGACGTGGAAATCAACGGGGAAGAGAGAACGGCAATAAAGATAATAGTTGAACCGCGGTAACTGATTCGCCTTTGGATTATGGCGGGTTTATTTTAATAACTTGCCGCTGCCAGCGAGATGGGAAATGTGAAAATATTCAATGACCGCTTCCGGATATGGATCCGGCTCGGTCATTTTTCTTGTTCTTGCGGAGCCCAGTTGATTTCTATTTCACCGAGCATAAAAATAATACGCAGGGTATTGATCAGCTCAGCCAGTCCGTCCATCTGATCGTCCAGCCCCAGATCGGAAGGTGAAAGCTGCAGGTTCAGGGGCACTTTGACCCTGATATCATTCTTGATGGTGACGACATTGTCTTCTTCTCCCAACATGGAAGTGTCGAGATCTATGATTGTCGATATGGGGATATCCTGCCTGATGGGAATCGTAGTATCGATGGGTACTTCTATCATGAAAGTGCCGAAGACAGGCAGGGTTAAAGGGACCTGGATGATCTCCTTGATTTCTACGGAGGTATTAACCGGCACACTGGTATTAATGGGGAATCGTGATGGGATAATCCTGTTGGCGTCCAGGATATCCTGCACCGGAAGGGCTAGCTCCAGCGGAATAATTTCATCGATGACAACCTCAATCTCAATGGCATCGTTGTAAAAATCCTGCAGGTTTTCCGCTATCCGGGCTGTCTGCCGGTCGATGCGGCTGCGAGCAACCAAAAAGACAATCAGGCCGGTGACGACGGCCAGGATCAGGATCACCTGGGAAGTCCTGACCAGCAAGGTGAAAATTCTTTTCAATGCAGAATCGCTTGTTTTCATTCTGGTAGCAACTCCAATTTACCCGTCCGCCGGGTGGGTAAAGCATTTTCTCGGCGTTCCAGCGGTGTTATAATTATCAAGGCTAAAGTTCGGCTGAAAGGATCAACGCTATACTATCATTAAAATACGGGATATACAATAACCTGTCGCCCTCTGCCGGGGTCAGGGCTGACGGCAGGTTATTGGCTGTTTGTGTAGAAAAAAGTACCCGCAAGGAAAAGCCGAAACAGGCAGGGTCGTTGCTTGCCTGCTGAACGAACCGGTCCCAATGACAGCCGGGATTAACCCGGAGGGTCAATGAAAATTATTCGGAGGGGGAACCGCTTCCCTATCCTGAACGGGGGATGCAGATGGAAGAAGCAACAGTCAGGCAACTGGTGAAAGATGCAGAATCGCTGGCAGGGAAGGAAGTGCTGCTCCGTGGCTGGATCAGGAACAACCGCGATCAAAAAGCCTTCGGCTTTATCGCTTTAAACGACGGGACCCATTTTAATTCCATCCAGGTGGTTTACGAACAGGAATATTTGAGTAATTTCGAAGAGGTGGCCAGGCTTGGTGTAGGTTCGGCGATCAGTGTATCAGGGTGCCTGGCCCTGACACCAGAAGCGAAACAGCCTTTTGAGATAAAGGCGTCGAAAATTGTGGTAGAAGGAGAATCGCCCGGTGATTACCCGATCCAACCAAAGCAGCACAGCCGGGAATTCCTGCGGGAAGTAGCCCACCTGCGCCCGCGGACCAACCTTTTTACCGCGGTTTTCAGGGTCCGTTCCCTGCTGGCCTTTGCCGTCCACCGTTTTTTCCAGGAACGGGGGTTCATCTACCTCCATACCCCGATTATTACCGCCAACGATGCCGAGGGAGCGGGAGAGCTCTTTCGGGTTACCACTCTTGATCCATTGAACCCGCCGCTTAATGAAGAAGAAAAAGTAGATTTCAGCAGAGATTTTTTCGGCCGCAAAACCAATCTTACGGTCAGCGGTCAGCTGGAAGCGGAAGCCTTTGTCCTGGCCTTCAGGAAAGTTTATACTTTCGGGCCGACCTTCCGGGCGGAAAATTCTAATACCCCCCGCCATGCTGCCGAATTCTGGATGATTGAACCGGAGATCGCTTTTGCCGATCTTAACGATAACATGAACCTGGCGGAAGAAATGGTCCGTTACCTGATCACGTACCTTCTCGACAACGCTGCCGTGGAGATGGAATTTTTCAACCGCTTTGTAGAAAAAGGCCTGCTGGAAAGGCTTGAGAAGCTGGCTTCCGCCGACTTTGCCCGGATCACTTACAGTGAAGCGATTAAACTGCTCGGTAGAGCGAAAGAGAAATTTGTTTACCCGGTGAGCTGGGGTAGCGACCTGCAGACCGAACACGAGCGTTACCTTACCGAGAAGGCACTGGGAAAGCCGGTATTCGTCACTGATTATCCAGCGGATATCAAGGCTTTTTACATGCGCCTGAACGATGATGGTAAAACAGTTGCCGCCGTGGACCTGCTTGTTCCCGGGGTAGGCGAGATCATCGGGGGCAGCCAGAGAGAAGAGAGGGTGGCAGTTCTTAAACAGCGGATGGGCGTATTCAATATTAACCCGCAGGATTTATGGTGGTACACGGATCTGCGCCGTTTCGGCGGGGTTAAACATGCCGGCTTCGGCCTCGGTTTTGAGCGGGTAATCATGTATTTTACCGGTGTTAACAACATCAGGGATGTCATTCCCTTTCCCAGGACAGTCAATTCCTGCGATTTCTAATTTTGCGGCGGTGCCACTGACGATCTCTGCATCCTCACGGATAGCATTACTAATTATTTGTCTCAGCTTTATAAAATTTTTAAAGCTAAGCCGTGCCAAAGGGGACGGTTCGAGTGTCACCGTAGCAAAGTGGAGGCCCGAACGGAAGACGGAAGGGAAGACGATGGAACAGTCCCCTTGGCACAGCAGTCCATGCCTGAGCAGTTACAATTATTATTTTGTTCTCAAATTTGGAAGAGGGTGTTTATTGCGTCGCCAGAATCTGAAATGTGAAATGCCATTGTTTAAGATTCTCTAAGGGTTTCACAAATACGTTTAGGTGGAAATGATGCTGAAAATCTGCCATAATATACAGAGTTTAATATTGGACCGCTAAGAAGCAGCCCAGTCAAAGCAGAGGTGCCGGCACATGTTTAATGGAAACGGCTCAGCCCTTTTTGAAGGAGCAGGAGTCATACTCTCGATTATCCTGATTATTTATCTCATTCGTCGTGGCTGGACAATGTACTGGGTTTTGCTTCTGGCCATTGCCGCCCTGGCCCTGACCAATCGTGCCGGTCTGATTGATAATATTCTCCTGTTCTACCGTTCTCTGACCAGCTATACAGCTTTTTATCTTGGAGCTATGGTTGTCTGCATCTGCCTTTTCGGGCACCTGCACCAGAAGATCGGGGCCATGGAAAAAATGGTGGAAAGCCTCCAGCTGTTGATCCGCGATCCCCGGATCCTGCTGATGATTTTCCCCGGAGCCATCGCCTATTTCCTGACCGTTCCCGGTGCGGCCATTATTTCAGCCCCCATTGTCGAAGAAACCGGGCGGAAAATCAACATGCCCCCCCTGGAAATGGCCATGTCCAATATCATCTACCGTCACCTGGTGACCCTGGTTAACCCTTTCAATACCGGTGTAATCCTGGCTTCAGCGATTACCGGGATCAGCATCGGCAGCTACCTTGGGTTTACTGCTCCCATAGTGGCGATTGTCTTTATTATTGCCACCGCCCTGTTCTTTTTTCGCTATCCCCGGCCGAAAGAAGAAAAACCGGTTGTTGTCAGCAGAGGAAAAAGTAGCAGGGCTATACGCACCCTGCTGATCACAGTCCTTCCTTATGCCGTGGCCATTTTCCTCGGTTTGGCCTGCAGCGTTTTCTTCCCTGTAGCCCTGCTGGTTGGGATTGCCGTCTGCTTTTTTATTGAAATGCCTCCAACCGGTGTAATCGAAGTCCTGAAAAAAAGGTTTGTTATCCTCCTGCACGGGTTTAACTGGACTTTAATAATTTCCACGATCTTAATTGTCGTTTACAAAGATTTTATGCTGGAAGCCGAATCATTCCTGCAGGTTGTGAAATACCTGGTTGAAATGGGTATGCCCCTGCTGGTTCTCCTTGTCCTCCTGCCTCTTTTTACCGGCTTTATCACCGGCAATACGGCCGCTGCTCTTGGTATTTCTCTGCCCATTCTCATACCCTTCCTGTCCAGTGAGATGCTCACGATTCGCTATTTCGGTATTGCCTACCTGAGTGCTTTTGCCGGTTACTTTGGCTCACCCGTCCACATGTGCACCTACCTGACCAATGAGTACTTCAAAACTCCCCTCTATTCCCTGATCAAACGGGTCAATGTCTACGGAGCTATCCTGCTAATCGTAGGTTTGCTGATCACCTTTGTTTTTTAAAAACAAGAATCATATGCTTTCAATTTTTCCTCTAAAGGGATTACCTAATACCGTGTCGAAATTGCCCCGTGTGCGGGATGATCAAATGGAGCTAGGACAATTTTTAGGCATCCCCATAAGGTCTGTCCTTTCACGATAAGAAGATTTTTATGCCCCCGCTTTACAGGAGCACCATTGGAGGATGAAGATGCCTTGCAGTATTTTCAGGGTAGGACAGTAAAGAAAAAATGAAAAGGTGAAAAATTAGAGGGATTGGGAAAGGGCTTATGCTGTTTGTTTCTCTGACGGACAGTAAAACAATAAAGATGGAGGTGTCGAGATGTTTAAAAACCGGGAAAAAATAATGGCTCGTGTGGCGGAGATGCCACCGGGAGAAAAGTCACCAACCGGACGTTACTGGTGTCTGACCTGTAAAATGCTTTTTTCAATGGCGGAACCGGTCTGTCCCTATATGCCGAAAATTTGCATTAATACCCCCATACCGGTGGAACAGAGTGGTCCCGAATCGACTATCTCTCTTGAAAAAATCGGTCTTTTTTATCCCAAAATTCCGCAAAAAATGCTTTCGTTTCTTGCCCGGGGAGTACCTGACGAAATTGCGCGACAGCTGGTCCATGTTTATCTGGATTTTCTGGAGCAATGGCACTTTGCTTACCGGCATGAACCGATGCAGGTCATTAAAAGTTTTATCATTACCATTGCGGGTAGTGAAACCGGCCAGCGGGTCCAGTCGGGCAGGCTGACTCTGGTTTTGACTGATCTTGGAAAGGTCTGGGACGAAGAAAGGTTTTTCAAAATTTTGAGGCCTGCCCTGGCCTTGCTGAAAGATGCTCTTTCATTTAAAAACGAGATTGAATTGGACAGCCTTGACATCGTGGGAGATATGGATACAGGCAAGTATTTCTGTCCCATGTGCAGCAAGTTCTTTGAATTCTCAACCCAGAAAGATTCAATTACCTGTCCCCTGATGGCTCAGAAGTGCATGGCTGTGCCAACTGCTATTGATAAAATAAAATATGATCTGGAACATCTCATTCGCGTATACAGATACACTCCCGATATTTACAGGCGTCTTATCGAAGTGATGGGGACCCGGCCGGGATCAGCAGAGCACCTGCGAAATATTTTAACTGAAGAATGGCACTTTGCGGTAGATGACAAATCTTTAAAAGAGCTGTGCGCTACTCTGGGTCTCGATAATTAAAAGGGGTTGAAATTTAAATCCTGATATATTTGGAACCGCAGCAAAAACAGGACCAAGAAGAAAATCCGGCAGGGAGAAACACAGGAGAAGCAGGTTAAAGGCGGCATCAAAAAATTTCATCTTTTTTAAGAAGAAAGGGAACCCTTCAGCAGGTCTTTTAGTTAAGCGAATTTTGCTGTCAGGCGGTCCCGGCAGTGCCGGTTGCAATGCGTACAACTTCTTCAAGAAGGCCGATTGAGGTTATCCCGGAAGGCTGGTATTCGAACAGACCGACGCCGGATAGATTAAATTCCTTTTCCAGCATGTTTAGGAGAACACTGAGGGTTTTTACTTTCAGACCTCCCTGTGAAGGAACCGGTATGTAGGGAAACTCTTCCGGATCCAGGGCATCAAGGTCCAGGTGGATATATATGTTGTGATTTCTCTTTGCCTTCACCGAGGCGATTACCTTTTCCAAATTATTTTCAATTTCTGCGACCCCGAGAACGGCAATATTGTGTTTTTTGATATATTTATTCTCAGCTTCGTCCAGGTCGCGTAGGCCCAGCATCAATAACTGTTGCGGCAGGAGGTCAAGGTATGTGAGATCCAGGATTTTGCTTTCGGATTCTCCGAGCAGAACCCGGACTGGCATACCGTAAAAATGCTTGCTTTTTGAAGACAGAGGTGAATTAATATCGCCGTGGGCGTCAAACCAGAGCACTGTTAAATCGCCGTTAAGCTTCTTGTTCAGGTAAGAAAGAGGCAGTATTCCTGCGTCGCAGCCGCCGCCAATAGTGAAAATATAATCCGGCTTTTTCTCATCGAGCAAAACTCTGGCCTTTCCCATCTGGACCAGGATCTCATCATAGGCAAAAATGTCATTTTTCACTTCTTTAGCGTTATGCAAGCTTACCTCGATTTCAGAGAGTTCCATGCCTTTTAGATAATTAAGTTTCAGCTCAAGAGCACCGAAGTAGGTAGACCTGTCCTGTCCGCCTCCCTGCCACTGCGGATAAAAAAGATTAAGCTGTCTGTTCATCTCTCTTTATACCTCCGGGGTTTTGGTTTAAGGCGGTCTTCTATGGGAGAATGTCTACCTGTTGCTAATCACAGGGTAAGCTGATCTGTTTTAAGAAACGGAGCATAACAACCTTTAGCTGGTTCGATCATATCACAAAGCGGGCCGTTTAACAGATTGAGAATGACAGTCGACGGACATTTCAGTGAAAATTATGCCCGAACGGAGTTATCGCCAGACTGGCCAGCTTGATGTGCTGCCGGGCAAAGGGAATGCCGATTATGGTCAGGCCCAGGATCAGGGCCAGTATGATATGAGTGGCGGCAATGGTCAGTCCGAAGGTTATAATCCAGAGCACGTTCAGGATAACATTGATTGTACCTGTGGCTGAAGGACTGCTGGTAATTACTTTACCGAAAGGAATCAGGCCCAGTGTAGCCAGTTTTAAGCACTGTACACCAAAAGGGATGCCCACGATTGTCAAACATAAGAAAATGCTTCCCAGAACGTAAAGCAGAAAAATGATGATGCCCCCACCCAGGATGATCCAGAGAATATTACCGATAATACTCATTATTTTGCTCCTTAAATCCATTTTCACTGCTCAGGGTTATTTTTAGCTACCCTGCGGTCTGCCATTTCAGAAAAAGTGGTCGGTTGGTTGATGTTCGTAAAATTGTCCCGGCCCTAAATCACTCCCGGTCACCCGCCGGGCAGGAATTTCCTCTGCCGGGTTGTTTTAAAAATTGATTTTACATCCGAAGCAATCATATCACTGTTATGAAGAGTGGAGCAAGGAATGATCACAAAAAGCTGCCAGTCAATGGCAGCTTTTTTAAAGGAAGTTTTTCATAATTAAACCAGGTTCCAACAGACCTTCCGGTTGACCTTCAGCTTCTTCCTTCCCCGGCCATCTGCGGCTGTTTCCCGCTACCCCTGAGGGCAACTTTTTACAACCTCCGACCGGCTCTTGAAGACTCTGCGCTGCGGTTTCACAGTTTCCCGGCACCGTTCCAGTATTACCCTTCGCTTTGCCTTTCCGCTGTGTTGCCTTACAACTGGCTGGCTCGGTTGGAATTTCCCGTCATCCAATCCTGACTTGCGCCTATCATTTCTTCCGGGCTTCCCTCAGAACCTGAACCGGCTAACCTTTCAATCTCTCAGAACCTGGTAAGTATTATAATAGCATGAGTATTAAGACTTGTCAATAGGCTTTCTAAAAATTTTTAAATATTTTATAATTACTTAGCCTCATAAATTTTTGTTAAAGCTAAGCCGTGTCAACGGGGACGGTTAGAGCGTCACCGTAGCGAAGCGGAGATCATAAGGGAAGACGATGGAACCCCCTGGCTCCGCAGGTAAGCAGTTGTTATCTGGCTGCGCGTCTTCGCTGAATTATTGCCAGCAGGCTTATGAAAAATAGAATGATTAGAGCGAGTGCACTCAGTGCCAGATAATTATCTTTTAAATCATGCAGAGTAACAGTTCTCCAGCTGCCGGATGATACCAGTCCGACCAGATTTTCGGCCTGGCTGAAAATCTTATTCAGCAGCCCCTGCTCTACGGTGGCCGGCTGATCATTGTAAAAGCTATTTTCCCACCACTGTTCAAGATCGGTATTAACTGCTGTAATTTCATCTGTGCCGCTGAGGGTACAGCTTTCCCCTGTATTGAGTGTTACACTGCCGATCTTGCTTTCAGCCATTTCCACCTGGTACAGCAGGGAACCTTCAAGAGAGAGAATAACCGGTTTTTCATCGGCATAGATCACAAAATCTGTATCAAGACCGGTAATATTCTGCCACTTTCCGCTTGTTGCGGCTATTTCAACAGCAAAGTGCCCTTTTTCATCCAGGCTGAAAGAAGTAAACCGGGCACTTCCCTTTTGCACTTTCACTTCTGTCAGGCGCGGTGAAATGTAGCGCAGGATAAGCTCTGTATCCCGGTGGAGATGAATATAACCCCAGGGAGTTTCATTCAAATAAAGGGTAAGCATGGCCCTGCCGTCCGCGGTAATAACCGCATCAAAAGGTTCTACCTCGAGATTAACTGTCCCGCCACTGGCAGTATTGATCAGGGCCGGTTCTAACTGTTCACCGCTTTGCGGATCGACCTGCCGTAGGTACACTTCACCTTCCACTTTCGATACAGCAGCGCGCATGCTGGTCAGGGGCTGCCTCAGCAGGGGGCGATTTAACCATTCTTCTATTTGCTGGAAAACTTCGCTGCTTTCCGTAACCGGCGTTCCTGCTGAGCTGAAAGTGGAGGAATGAGTATGGTCAAACAGCCTGGTTGTTTCTACCCCGGTTAAATAAGCCGATGCTGCGGGAACTACGATGTCGCCACTAAAAAATCCAGGTAAAGCCGAATAGCTGTAGATATTGCCGTATTCCACTCCGCTGTTCAGGTGGGTACCCCTGTTTTCACCCCTGTTCAGGGTGGTTATGAAATCTCCCCTGCTGTAGAGCTGTTCTGCGGCAATTTGATGCCTGTCGCCGAGATAGCTTTGCACCCGGCCCAGCTGCAGATCGTTCCAGGAACAGCCGTGGTTGGGAGTGCCAACCATGATCAGTTTTCGCACATCGTTGCCGTAATATGAGGCACTGTTTGTGTAATAACGTGATATAAGGCCTCCCATGCTGTGCCCTACTATGTCAACACTGCTTATCCTGATATTATGTCGTTCATATTCTTCTTTTTTCCCCATAATGTTTTCTTTAAGCATCCGGGCCTGGGCCTGGATCGATTGATCGAGGATATAGTATTCTCCTGTGTGGGTATCGTAATGCCTGCCAGCCAGAAAATTGGCTAAACCGGCCCAGGTTGTTTTATCTCCCGTAAAACCGTGCACCAGAATGACCGGCGGCCGGTAGAGGTAAAGATTAAGGACAATATTGCTGCTGCCGCCGTCTTCACCGGTATAAACAAAATCGATTTCTTCGTTAGCGGCCATCCCCGGCAGGTCTTCATCATGGTGGGTGAACTGCCCGTCATCCAGGGAGACGGGAGGAAGGTAAGTGATCACCGCTTTGCCGTCCTGCAGGATAATTGCCCCGCTGTCGCTGATACTATCACCTTCAAGTGTCCCGTATCGCGGGGTGCCTGCTGTGAATCTTCCGCTTCCTTCGCCGGTCATTGACACATTTATGGCCAGAATACTTTTGCCGTCGATAACCAGACCTCTGTAAGGTTCACCTGTTGTGTCGCAGGTCTCCGGGATTATCTCGACGGTACTGACGGGAATTGTTATAGTTTTACTCAATTCCATGGCCTTAATCCGATAGGTATAGACTCCCTTACCGGGTACATTGTGCTCAACAGTAAAACTGATCTTGCCTGCCGGGTCGGTTTTCCCCCCGTCCAGATTTGCATTGGAGCCTTCATCGTAAAGTGAGACCGCTTGATCTGCAGCCGGGAGGCCGTCGTTTCCGGTAAGCGAAATCATGAGCATGACAGTGTCGCCTTCCTCCCTGAAGGATAACGGTTGAGCCTTTACTGTCAGGCCTGGCTCAACAGCAGCGGTTTCCTGCTCCTTTTCTTCAGCATCGGGAGGAGCGGTAGTATCCCCCTGCCCGTCAATCAAACCGAAACTTACGGCGCTGGTATAAAAGGCTTCGGCAATAACCATTGGATCAACATTAATTAAACCATTGCAGCTGGAAGCAATAAACCTGAATCTTCCGGTTTGCCATTCAACATCACCTTCGCTGTATATAACCGCCGGAAAACCGTGAAAAGAGCTTAGTTCTCCAGAACCACTGTTCTGGGATATTACAGATCGAATTGTTGTCATATCCTGTTCCGCGGAAGATGCATCCGGAGAAGCATGAATAAGCAGAGCCACGCTATGATAAACCGAACCACTGTCATTGACCGGGATCTGTAAGCTGTAGTGAATTCCCTTGAAAAGGCCGCCATCAATGGGACCGTGAAATTCAGGGTAGAGGTCGATAACTCCTGCGTCCGAATTGGTGTCGCGGCTTAAATGGATCTGATCCAGCCCCAGGTTAATGGCAGTCTGCTCAAAAACCTGCTCTATTACCGTTTCCTTGCTGTCGCTTGGGATGCCGGAAAAATCAAAGTTTGCCGGTCTTCTTAAATCGGCTGAAGCAAAAGGTGCTTTGAACATGAAGGCCAGGAGAAAGATGACCATAAAAAAACCGGCTGCTCTGGCTGTTCTGCCTGAAAAAAGAGCCGGTTTTTTTATAATTATTTTCTTTAATGGGGTGCCAGATTTGGTTACTTCGGAATAATAATTGGGAGGATTGCCGCCGGATTGTTTTTTATCTCTCATTTTTTCTCCTCTCGGTTAAAAACTATTAAGAAAAAGGCACTGATTGAAAAGCCTTTTCAAATTCAGCGAGATGGCGGATTAAAAAATATGGTTAATTATAGCATATTTTTTACTAAATATATTAACCGAATAGAAGGTTGGCAATCAATCCGGCCAGCGAGGGGATGGTAATATACATACAATATTTCAGGGCGACGAAACGGGGGCCAAGGAAAGTGAATTCATAGGGCAGGTGTCCTACATTGATCATGCCCCAGGCTGAAATCATGGCGACCGCTGTGCCAACGGAGGCCGTATCCCGGAACACGGCGTCAAAGAGAGGCAGGAAAGCGAATGGCCCTCCCTGGACTAAGGCCCCCACAGCCGGGCCAATAACCAGTCCCTTCCAGCCTGCTTCTGGTCCCAGCCAACCCTGCAGAAGCTCCCTGGGGATCAGCAAATTGATAAAGCCGACGATGACGAAAGCGCAGATAAGCATGGGTAAAACGTTTAAAAACAGCTTCTTTGCCTCTTTCAATCCTTCCACATGTTTTTTCTGACGGTAAGCTAATATAAGCAGAATAGCGGTCATAAGGGAGAGAATAATATAAGCGTTAATCAATTTCTTCACCACTTTTCAAGAGGCTGTTTTTTTTCTGTAGCTTGCGGATGTCTTCCCTTATTTTATCGGCAATGCCGGGCATGAAGAAATCGACAGCCGTTCCCGCCAGGATGGGGATAGGAAAGGTAATAATAAACCGGATCAAAGTCAGTTCTGTGCCAACAAAGGCAATCTCCAGGGGGATCCGGGCAAAATTCCAGAGAGTCTTGGCAGCTACGAAGCTGATCATGGTTCCTACATTTGCTCCTGCCAGGGTAAGGGTGGCCATAAGCGGGTAAAAAAAGAAGGGTCCACCGGGGACCATTGCTCCTACCAGGGAGCCGAGAAAGGGACCTTTCCAGCCGGCTTCCCTGCCCAGCCATTTAGAAACAAACCGCTTCGGGATGGAGATGGAGACCAGTCCAGCCAGGATAAAGCCAATTATGATCAGGGGCATAACTTCCAGCAGTTTCTGCCCGCCCAGCAGGAAACCTTTTCCCACCAGCCCCAGTCCTCCCTGCAGAAAAGCAACTATGATCAGAATCAAGGCAACTGTAGCCATTCCAAGTACTGTTTTATTAATTGTCTGTTCACCCTCCGTTGTATGAAAAAGTATCCGTTTCCTCTGTTCTTTATTTCGTTTGATATGAAAAGTGGATCATTCTTCTGTTCTGGTTATAAACAGTTTAATCCGCAGATTTTAGTTATATTATAACTGGTTTTTTATTAAAAAACAGGATGATTTATTGTCCAATGCGGCTCCTTCAGATATAATCACAGTTGACATGTGAAAAGAGAAAAAGCAAAAGGGTTTCTTCAATGCCGGTATCCCTGTAAAAAATCCAGGATTCAATCCTGATGCTGCAAGGAGGAAATAACATGGAACCCAAAAGTCTTTATCGTTCCCGCTCCCAGGTCATACTGCTGGGTGTTTGCGGCGGTATCGCTGAATATTTCGCTCTTGATGTGACCCTGGTGCGCCTGGCCTGGGTGATTTTATCCATATTTAGTGCCGGCTTCCCCGGTGTGCTGTTTTACCTTATCTGCGCCCTGGTTATACCACCCGCGCCGAATTAACGGTAGTAACACAGGGTAACACAGGGAGACAGTTTTTTTGTTTACCCCCTGTGTCCAAGAACTTTTTACCTGATAGACTGTCTATCAGGTAAATCCATGACAAAGAAGGCTGAAGTAAATGAAAAGATTTTTTATGCCGCTGGTTTTAATTCTGGTTCTACTGGGCTGTACCATTTGTTACGGGTGTGAAAGGGAATCTGAAAATTACTTTTTTACCGGGGAAGATGCCGCAGGCGAAATAGAAATCGGCGAGGGTGAAACATTCACGATAGAGCTGGAAGAGAACCCCTCGACCGGCTTCAGCTGGCACTGGACTGTGAACCCGGAAGGTGCTGTTGTTCTGGATGCTGATGAGTTTACTCCGGCTGAAAACGAAGAGCTTGTTGGTGCTCCAGGTAGCCATCAATTTGTTTTCAGGGCGGAAGAAGCGGGAGAAGCAGAAGTTCTATTCCAGTATTACCGGGACTGGGAACCGGAAAATATTGCCGAAACATACATATTTGAATTTGTTGTAGAATAGCATGCCGTGGTGTCCCGAAACTGACTGTTACAGATGATCTGCTGTCTCTTATGCGTTATCCAGCATGTCCACAAGGCCGGAGTCCCGTTCCATGGTCCGGCCTGCCCCCCACTCCAGCGCGTCCACCGGCCCGATAAAGGTAACTGAACGACGGGCCCGCGTCACCGCGGTGTAGAGAAGCTCACGTGTCAGCGGGCGCACAGGTTGGGCAGGCAGGATTATGGCGATCCTGTCATATTCCGAGCCCTGGGCTTTGTGGACGGTTGTTGCCCAGGCCGGTTCCAGGCGCCCGTAGAGAGTGCCCAGGGGAAAAGCAGCAAAGCTCCCGCCCCGGGGAAATAGGGCCATCGGTTCGGCCGGCCGGATTCTTGCCCCTGCTGTTGTGGACACATTAAGTATTAATCCTGAGTCTCCGTTATAGAGCCGTAAACTGTAGTCATTTTGAGTCATCAGCACCGGTTCTCCCACCAGGAATCGCGGATTGCCGGCTGCCCGTTCTACCAGGCGGTTTTCCTCCAGCCAGCGGTGGTGAAACCAGGCGTTTACTTCGTCGGAACCCGTCCCGCCGGCCGTCACCCTGGTTACGCACAAAATCCTCTCTGATTCATAGTAAGAAATTAATTCACCAAGGGCTTCCGCATCCTCGCCTGTGAAGCCGGTTGAGCCGGAAATGTATGTGCGGGAGAGGTACTTTTTAAGATCAATGGGCGCTTCCAGCAGGCGCTCGTACCACCTGGTAAAAAATTCTTCTTTTTGTTCTTCGTTGCCAGGGGTCAGGTATTTCACCCCTTTAAAAATTAGTTCCGGTACAGCAACCCTGATAGCCGCTGCTTCTCCGCTTTCTGTTTTCAGGGGTGATAGGCCCCTGTTGATAGCAGCAGCCGCCTCGAGGATGCTCCGGCCTTCCGCAGCTTCTTCGCGGGCCCGGTAACTCTTATCCAGTATAACTACCCGCCCTTGCGCCGCAGCCTTTTTCGAACGGCAGAGGTCGCGCAGCACAGCCCCGGATCCAATCGGCGGGAGCTGATCGGCATCGCCCAGGAAAACCACCCGGGCTTCTGTGCGGAGTGCGCGCAGAAGCTGATCAAACAAAGCCAGATCGAGCATGGAACTCTCGTCGACAATGACCAGCTCTTCAGCCAGGGGGTTATGTTCGTCGTGCCTGAATCGCTCTTGCCCCGGCGAGTAACCGAGAAGACGATGCAGGGTTAAAGAGGGAGGGCTTTTTTCCAGCAGGCGGTGGTCCGCTTCGCCTGCCCCGGGGATCGCCTTCAGGTGATCGGCGATGGCCCTTCTCATCCGGTCGGCTGCTTTCCCGGTCGGGGCAGCCAGGGCAATAGAGCCCAGGGATGGACTATCCAGCCGGGCCAGGACGCGCAAAATGGTTGCCACGATTGAAGTTTTACCGCTTCCGGGTCGTCCGCTGACAACGGTTATCTTACCGGCCAGAGCAGTGCGTACCGCTTCTTTCTGGCGGTCGTCTAACTCTGCCTTGCCGAAAGGGCCCTCCGGCGGGGTGGCGAACACTTCGGCCAGTGCTTTTTCAATTAACGGATCCGGTTTGGTTCCTCTGCGCCTGCCCCGATCCTTTTCCGTTTTGTCGGAGCCGTTTCCGATACGTTCCCTCAGGTTTTGGCCCACCCGCGCTTCAAGAACATGCAGCTTTTGGATATAGAGGTAGCCGTGGTCGAAGATCAGCGGCCGGTAATCGGTTGGCCCGCCGAAGATGTTGGCCAGGCCGGATCCGCTTTCCGCGGATTCACTGCTTGCAACTGCTGTTTCTGCTTTCCGGAGCAGCTGATCGACGTCCTTGTGTTCATCTTCAGACAATGAAAGAGCGGCCAGGATGCGATCGAGGTGGCCGCTGGCCTCCACTGGTAACCTGGTGCTCCCTTCAGCCGCTGCTGCCCGGGCGGCAAGGATGAGGAGAAGGAGGGCCTTCTGTTCCCCGGTCGATAAGCTATCATCGGCCAGGCGGGTAATTTCCCAGGCCAGGTAAACATCCTCAACCCCCAGGTCAAGCTGTGCGGCACGCGTAACGAGAGGGGCAAAGAGGAGAGGCCAATCACCGCGGTCTCCTGCCGCTGCTTCGAAGATTGCTGCCCCGCTTCCTGAAGGTGTCCACCTGATCCTGTCAGCCATGTTTTTTCCTCCTGCCGTCAATGCCTGTATGTCCTTATTTATTAAATCAATCACTTGCTGTCCCAGGGAGTCCGGATCTGCATTTCAGCCTGGATTGAACCTGCTCCTCAGGTAAAGAATATCAACAAATCTCCGAACTGGCTTGCTCGTCCTGCTCTTATTTACCGGATGACGCTTATTCTTTCCGGGTTGGTTTCTGTTCCATCACTTCGCCGCCCCACTCCCTGCGGGTGATAAAATCTCTTTCCCATTCCGCAATTTTTCCGAAGGAGGGGCGGGAAAACCAGATCCCCCTGGTTTCACCACCATGATCATCTGCTTCGAGTCCCCGGATGAAAGCGTAGAGAATTCCTCCGAATCTGTTTTCATAGTCTTCCTCGGAACCGATAGCCAGCAGCCGGACAATGGCCAGGCTGTATACCCGGGCCTGGAGGCTGTAATTTGTTTCGATGTGTTCCTGGAGAGTTTCCCTTTCGTATGCTGGCAGACGGTCGCTTTTCCAGTCCAGCAGGTAAATTTTTTGATCATATTCAAAGGCTAAATCGATCAGCCCCTGCAGATAACCGCGCACTGCCCGGTACGGCACCCTGCCTACCCCGTTCTCATCAGCATCCTCACTGCCTGCGGGAGGATGAAAAATCTCCGGGATGGGGTAGACGAAGGCCATTTCGGCACACTGCTGTTCGCCCGAGGCAATGCCTTCCGGCATTTCAAGCCGGGCGTTGCCCTCGCTGCTCTGTGTCTCCAGGGGGGTGCGCAGGGCACGATAAATCAGCTGCAGTGATTCTGCAAGGTGCCCGGCGTCGAAACCGTGGCGCCGCAAAGCCGTTGCCGCCCGCCGCCGCACTATTTCCCGGGCTGCCCATTGATCAAAACTGCTTCCCCTGATTTCTTCCGCCGGGGTTTCTTCCAGGAGGGCATGGAGGAAAATGCCCGCTTCCCTGCCCCCGGGCAATCCGTCTTCTATTTCCCGGGCCGCTGTTTCTCCTACAGCGCCCTTTTCTGTGCCGGCGGAGCTCTCGCTGCTTTTTACAGATTCTTCATTTCCTGAGCCGCTGGCTGCGGCAAAATCTTTGCCCGGAGGATAAATTACTTTTTTCTCCGTCTCCGTTGTCGTTCCAATTCCCGGCCACACTTCTTCCACTTCCCCGGCCACTTCCTCGTTGCGCCTGGTTGTCCCGTCGTCAACATCAGCGGCCGGAGCCTGCCAGCTTTTACCGCGGCTCATGCGTGTGTAACTGGTCAGCAGCACCCCCCGGTGCAGTGGCTCAATTCTGGCTGCTTCTTCAGCCCGGGAAGGCGGCATTTCGAGCAGCGTTTTTCCCCCGGGCCAGCCGGTAGCTCCGGGTTCCACATTTCTTTCCTGCGGCAGTTTCTCCCGGCAGGAGACCCGGCGGACCTGGTAATACTTTTCATCTTCCAGCCGCCCGCTATCGGCCAGCCGGTCCAGCTGCTTCTGCAGCCCCTTATAAAAAGCGCTCAGGCTTCTATACCCGTAATTCTTTGCTTCTTCTTCCCCCGTGCCGTGCGGGGCTTTCCCGAACCAGGGCAGGTAAAGGCGGGAGCGGGCCCTTGTCAGTGCCACGTAGATCAGGCGCTGATTTTCTTCCGCTATTTCCTTTTCTACTGCTTCTCCAATTTTTCCATAAGCCCGGCCGATATGCAGGCAGCGCCTGTTGTCGCGGTGGTAGATGCTTCTTTTAATTCCGCTGATCCGGGGGTCACTGAAGCCGCCCCCGATGAAAATCACCTCGGCCTCAAGCCCCTTCGCCTTGTGCATGGTCAGAATCTGGACCGCTTCCCGATCTGTTTCCAGGCGCTGGATATCGCCTTCCCTTCCCTCCGGCATTTTTCGCCCGTCGATGCGTGTCTTCAAACTGCGGGCCAGCTCATCCAGGGTTACCGGGTGTGAATGTGCCTCGGCCTGGAGCAGTTCGAAAAGGTGCAGGTAGTTGGTCAGGGCCCTTTCTTCTTCGGCAAAAACCAGCCTTCGCACCAGCCCTGAATCGTTAAGGATAGTATCAAAAAAGCGCCGCCAGTTATAAGCATCTGCGATTTTCTTCCATTCAAAGAGGAGGGCGGTCAGCGGGTGCCTTTCCGCCGCTTCCTTCCAGGAAGGTAGCTCCTCCAGGGGAACACCGAAGAAGGGCGTCAGCCATGTGGCCATCCTGGCGGCGGCATCCGCCGGTGAATTGATGCCACAGAGCAGCCGGTAAACATCGTCGGCCTCATCAGTTTTGAAAAGGCCTTCCTGCTTGTAAAAAGCGTGGGGGACATTGTAACGGCGCAGCACCTCGCCCATCAGTTTCCCCTCTGCGGCGGTGCGGGTAAGGATATAAATATCACTTAGTTTGAGCGGCACCGATTGCGCTTCCCCACAGCCGGTGAGCGGGCCGTCACATCCGGTGAGCCGCTTAATTTCTTCGGCGATAAAGCAGGCCAGACCATGTTTAAGCCGGCGGGCATTGAGCGTATCTCCTCCACCGTGAAGGTGAAGAAGGTGTACCGGCACAGCCGGCAGCCCTTTCTCCAGGGCGGTGCGGGAGTCATCGCCGCAGGTGACTATTTGGTCTCTGTTATAGCGGTTCAGCCCGCTGAAAAAACCACCTTTCGTGTTATCATCGCTGCTGCCGGCGGTGAGGATTTCATTGACGGCTTCAATCATTAATTTCGTGGAGCGATAATTTTCGGTTAGCTGAAGCAGCGAAGAATCGTGCTGATTGACCAGGTAGTCCTTTGCTTCTTCATATGTGTGAACATCGGCACCGCGGAAACTGTAGATGGCCTGCTTCGGGTCGCCGATCACGATCAGGCGGTGTTTGTCCGTCCCCTGGACAAAAATTTTGCGGAATATTTCCCACTGCACCGGGTCGGTGTCCTGGAACTCGTCTACCAGGGCAACAGTCCATCGCCCACGCAGGAGGTCCAGCAGCACGGGGGCCTGCTCACCCTGCAACGCATCGCGTACACCCAGCAGCATGTCGTCATAATCGATCTGGCCGAGTGAACGTTTCCGGGCCGCCAGCCGTGCCTGCACCCGGGGCAGCAGTTCCCGGGCAAAGAAAGACGCTTCATTTGCTGCCCGCCCGGCAATTTCTTTAAGCACTTCAACAAGATGGCCGACCTGGGCCGGTGCCCCCGGCTGCCTGGTCATGTCAACCAGGTGGTCCCGCCGGGTTTTACTGATCTTGTTAATGGTCAGCTTTTTCTCCGCCCAGTCCAGGAAAAGGTCGGCTGCTGTCGCCGGATTATCTGTTTTCCGCATCGCCGCAGCCGTTTCAGTAAGTGAGTCGATAATTTTGACCAGCCCGGCATAAAGTTTCTTTTCCCTGTAAAAGGGCTCAACGGTTCTTTTCAGTTCTTCAAACTCTGGCAGGTCGTCAAGAGCCTGCCGTAAACCCTCCGGATCCCAGAGGGGAGTGAGGGGACATCGGTTCGGGCACCCTTCCCGGTGGCATTTGTAGAGGAATCCTTCCAGTTCCAGCAGTCTGCCGCCATCTTCGACCCAGTCCCGGAGCATTTCCCCTGTGCGGCTTTCCTCCGCCAAAACCACCCGTACTTCTTCCCGGAAGGCAAAACCGAACAGTTCTTCCCCTGCGGCTATTTCCTGTTCAAAGAGGCGCCCTCCCAGAAAGGCCTGCTCCGAGAGGATCCGCTGGCAGAAACCATGAATGGTGGAGATGGCCGCTCCGTCAAAGCGGAAAAGGGCTTCGCGCAGACGTCCCCGGACCCGATCGTCAATTGCCCAGTAATCAGCCTGCTTTCCCCCCGGTTCAAGGGTGCTGTTTTCATCGCAGACCTTCCTGATCAACTTCCGGACCCGTTCCCGCAGTTCTCTCGTTGCGGCATCGGTGAAAGTGACCACCAGGATCTGCTCTATATTTATTTCCTCATTATTGATCAGAATATCGAGGACCAGGTGTTCGAGAGTGAAAGTTTTGCCGGTCCCTGCCGAAGCCTCGATCACGGCGTGCCCCTTTTTTAGTTCCGGCCTGCCCAGAATGGGCGGACGCCTGTAGTAAACGGTGCTCATAGGAGAACCTCCAGGGAAAGGATTTCTGAAAACAGCGGCCCGAAACGGCGATTAATAATTTGTATTGCTTCTTTTTTCGATGGTGGTTCGTAACTGCGCGGGGCAGGGACCGGGCCCCAGAGGCTGGAAAAAGTGTTCCACTCATTCCCGGCCAGTTCTTTCACCCGCCAGGGGATATTGCTGCCCATCGTTTCTCCGATGGAAACATCCTCCGGCAGGGCAGAAAGGATCGGCCCGCTTCCGCCGCTGCTGAAATGGGCCAGATATTCCCTGATTACAGCCTCGCAGGGCAGCAGGTAGGCGTGGGGGCCGGAGAGCAAATCTTCCGCCAGGGTAGCCAGCCAGCGGCGGGACTTTTCCTTCT